>DATKDW010000072.1 GCA_035512495.1 Acidimicrobiales bacterium | reverse complement strand
CGTCGACCGGTAGTAGAAGTTGACCGTCGGGTCCTGGCTGCAGTCCGGCTCCTCCGAACCATTGGTGCACGTCCAAGGCTCGATCAACGGCCCGGAGAACACCGGACCACCCTGAGCCGCGTTCACCACGTCGAGCCGCGCACCGCTGCCGTCGGACAGCGTGGCCGTGATCACGCTGGAACCGACCGGGAGCACCCTGACCAGGCCTCGCAGACCCGGACCGGCGGCGACGAAGGAGGACGAAACGTCGACACCGTCGACATCGACCACCACGGCGGTGAGGTCGGACCCGGCCGGCACGACGATCTCGACGAACGCATCACCACCGCTGACGAGGTCAGCGCGACTCGACAACGTGCGGACCTGCACGGCATCGCCGTTGTCGATCGGGTCGAAGGAGGAATACGCAGGCACAGCCATCTGGTCCGCGCCGGTCCGGGCGGACGCCATGGGCGCAGAGGCAATGCAGAGCCCAAACAACAGCATCACCACCGCTGCCAGGAGTCGGTGGGTTCTCATTGCGAACCGATCCCAGACATGACCGCGACGGTACAAGACATGACCGCGACGGTAACTGTCGTCCAGATCCGGACCACCATCGGTCCCGGGTGGTCGGAGATGCCGCCGAGCACCTGACCCGGCGGGAGCTCGAAAGGATCTCTGGTGTGTGTCCGCTTGTGTCGTTCGCCCGTCAATCTTTCTCAAGCGTGTTTACGAACCCGTCAGCACGAGGACACGCCCCGCACCTCGAGCGATGACAGGCCACATGACGCCGGCGTCGATCTCCGCGACGGCACCATCCCCGAATGCCGGGTGGTCGACGCCGGTGCTTCCCACGGCTTGTCCCCGAATCCCGCGCGGCATCGTTCCCGGACCGCCGCCTACCGGAGCGCTTGCGTAAGCGCCGTTCGGTTCGCCCATTCGCGACCCCAGCCGACGCGTTATCGGGCGCGCGTTCTGTCGCAGCGTGCCACCGCCGCGGGCCCGAGCCCTTGCGGTGGTGCGGTTCCGAGTCGCCCTCTCCTCAGCTCCGGCGGGAGGCAGCCTTCTTCTTTGCCGGAGACTTTGAACTCGCCTCGTACTTGAACGAGACCTTGACCTTGGCGCGGTATGCCGAGACCTTCCCGTTCTCGAGCTGCATGTCGAGCTCGACGACCTCGGCCACCCGAAGATCACGTAGCGACTGCGATGCCTTCGTCACCGCCGCTGCGGCCGCCTTCTCCCATGACTTCGTACTCGTCCCGATGAGCTCGACCACGGTGTACACGCTCTCTGCCATGACAATTCCCTCCGTCGATTTGGCCACACGCTAGGCGCGACGTGCCGTCGAAGTCTTGAGACACGGCACGCCGCCACAAGGCCTCGACCACGCCCGCAGGTTCTCTCTCGGCCCTGTCACCTGTGGCCCGTTCAGGCGCGCGCTACGCGCCGATCGCGCGGGCGTCGGCAGCGGTCGTGGCGGCGGGCTATGCGCGCCTGATCGGAGCAGCTTCCCGGTGGACAACGCAAGCGCGAGCCGGCAGTATCTGAGGTCTCGGTCGCCGGGCTCGGCGACATCCGAGTGTGAGGAGCGCAGACATGTACGCGATCGTTGGGGTCAGCAAGTTGGGTCCTGAGGCCAAACCGGAGATGGCGCAGGGAATTCTGGCCAACCTCCGTTCGGCGCCAGGCTTCGTCAGCGGCACCTTCACCCGGTCTCCAGACGGGAAGAACGGCCGCAGCATGGTCCTCTTCGAGACTGAGGAGGCAGCGGAGACTGCGGCCGCGAACGCGCGGGCGAGCATTCCAGACGATGCTCCCGTGGAGATCACGTCAATCGAGGTATACGAGGTCGTGGCACACGCCTGACCACGGCGCGCGGCAGCCCCAGACGTACAACGGGTCTCTCTCGTGGCGGCTGCCGCCCCGAGGTGCCGATCGGTCGACCAGGGGATCGAGCAGTGAGCCGCCCAGATTGCCACTGGAGATGCGCCGTTCGGTTGCATGTGTACGCCGATGCGGTCGGGGTTTGTGGGCCTCCGTTCAGCGAATAAGCGCCGATAGGGACGCTCCCGCAGAGCCACCCAACGTCGTTCGGTGCGGTCGATAGCTGGTGTCCTCTACCGGCACATTGTGGACGCGTCGTTCCTGGCCAACTCCGCCCCGGCAAGCCAGCAGTCGCGAGCGGCTACCCCTCGACGTAGGCAACCAAGGGAGGCAGCACCCCGTGCTTCTCCATGGCCGCGGCGAGCTCCGGGGGTGGCGACCCGAGCGCCGCCATCACCCCGTCGACATCGCTGACGTTGGCCGACACGGCAACCAGCTTGCTGCCACCGTGTGCCACGTGGTCGACGACGTCCGAACCACCGAGCCCGGCGATCGCCTCGGCCCGCTCCGCCTTGAATCCCAGCCACTTGTCGACATCAGCGACTCCGTGGGTGATCACCATCTTGGGCATCGAGTGCTCCTTGCAGCTGAGTGTCGCGACCTACGACGCGGGCGGCGAATCTAGCCGATGCACGATCGAGCCGCTTCGAAGCTGGACACCCCACGGGCCGGCTACGAAACGGTCTCGTGAAAGCCAGGGCTTTCCCGACGATCGTCGTCAAGCGCCCCCGATACGCGCCGATAACTCGCGCGTGGACGATGCAGTGCACGGGAGTTCTGCGCGCTCGTTACGTGCGCCGAGGACAGTAGTGACCGTCCCAATCTGATCACCGCGAAGACACGGTTTGCCTACGAGCGGGGTGAGACAGAGGTCACGGTCGGGCATGATCCTCAAGCCACGCGGCAAGATGTCGCCGTGCTGGGGCGAAACGCGGTGTTGGGGACGGTCGTCGCCGCGGTTGGCGTGCTGGCGAGCGGTGCTCAGCCGTCGGGGGATGGGGGTAGGAGCGCCGTGGAGTTCGAAGAGAGCGTGAGAGACGACGGTCGGGCTCTTCTGCGCCGGTTCGAGGTGCCGCAAGCGGTTGTCGTGGCTGGGTGGCCTGAAGGGACTGCGGTGATCCCGCTCCCTGAGAACGGAGAGGAGGCTGTGTTCCAGGTCGCTTCGTTGTCGAAGACGGCCACGGCGCTGGCGGTCCTCATGCTCGGCGAGCAAGGACGATTGCGTCTGGACGACCCGGTCACCTCGCACCTGGTGAGCTGGGAGCCAGCGTCCGGCGGTCTCGGCCCTGAGGGAGTCACGATTCGGCGGCTGCTGAGCCATACCGCAGGACTGCCTGTGGGGGTGCCTGCTGCTGAGCTGGACAGGCCCGCGGCGCCGGACGTCCCGCCACCACCCCTGCCCGAGGTGCTCGACGGGATCCACGGCCACGTCGCGGCGCGGATCGTGACCGAACCCGGTGGCGCGTTTGTGTACTCGAACCCGGGCTACGGGATCCTCGAGCTTGTGATCGAAGACGTGACCGGGCAGCCCTACCCGGACGCCATGCGGGCGCTCGTCTTTGATCCCCTGGGCATGTCAAACTCCGGGTTTCAAGAGGAGCCGGCGCTGTTGAGCCGGGTGGCACCCGGGCATCGTTCCGCCGGCCGGCGCGCTGACCGGTACCGGCAGCTGCCCCGATCCGCAGGCGGGCTGCTGTCAACCGGGCCCGACATCGCCAAGATGGTTCGCGCGCTGGTGACGCCGTCGAGCGAGGGCGGGCTGCTCAGCGCCGACTCGCTTGCAGAGATGCACACCGTTCCCGACGCGGCACGTGGTGCCTTCGGCCTCGGTGACGCAGGCGGCTATGGGCTCGGCCTCGCCGCCGCCACGCTTCCCAGCGGACGTCGATTCCTTGCCAACAACGGATCACACGAGGGCTACAACGCCCTGTACGTCGCCGTGCCCGACCAGCGCAGCTACCTGGTCGTGCTCACAAATGCCGAGACAGGCATCGGCCTCGAACTTGAACTCGCCCTGAGATGGTTCGATGACGTCATCGGGGAGCGACCGTCGATCGCGACCACCTTCAGCACCGTTCGCCGCTTCGTCGGGCTCGGAACGATCATGCTCATCCTGCTCGCCGTGGTCGTGCTCGGGCGACAGGTCTTCCAACTCAGCAGCGGCAAGAGACGCTGGCTGGGACGACCGCGACTCCGCCGGCTCACCCTTCGGACCCTGCCAGCGGCCGCCGTAGCAAGCCTGCTGCTCATCGCCCTCAACACTGGAGCGTTCACCTCCAGCATCGGAGGTCTCCCCCCGGCCCGCCTCATCTCCGGCAACTACGACAACCAGGTAGCGTTGCTGGCAGCCCTCCTCGCGGCCTTGGGCGCCCTCACGACTCTCGCCCCGCCAGCAACCTCAAACCAGGCTCGTTCGACTCAGCGGCTGCGCCAGTGGGCAGGCGTCGTGCGGCCAACAACCCGCTGATCATCACCGACTCCCCGCCGGCTACGCGCCGTTCTGTTCGCCCGATCGACTCACCGAGATCGGCGTTCGGTGTGCGCGTTCTGTGTCCGGTTGCTCGGCTCCTTGAGGTCAGGCGCGCACGGTCAACGGACGCCGGCGACACCATCTCGCACCAGCAAGGCGGTAGCGAATCTCAGGTGGCGGCGCCCTCCTCCTCGTAGAGGTGCTCGCCGCGGCGTAGACGGCGGGCGATGGAGATCGTCGTCGACAGCTGGCGGCGCGTCGGCGTGTGGGCGGCGAGGAACCGGGCGATGCCGGTGAGGATCAGGGTGGATGGCTCGGAGTGCTCGGGCCAGGCGTGGGCCTGGCGGACGCCGGCTTCGACCACCTGGTACCAATGGAACCCGGCGTCCTCCTCCAACAAGGCGTGGCCGAGAGCGGCGACGACGTCGGCTCGGTTCCCGCCGCCTCGCAGGTAACCGGCGACGGTGGCACCGGCTGCGTCGACGTGGCCCTGGGTCCGCCAGCCTTCTTCGAGGTGGGCGAGGTCGCCGGTGGTTGTGGCGGGTAGTCGGGCCGCGGGGACGTTCAGGAACCGGTCGAGGTAGACCCGCAGCCCGCACTGGAACACCCCTCGGAGCAGCTCGACGGAGCTTCCCCGGCGTAGGGCCTGGTGCAGGGCGTTGGCGGCGGTGAAGGCGTGATGGACGGTGTTCCAGTCACCGAAGTCGTTCTGCGTGTGGAACCGGGTGATCCGCAGCGCCGCTGCGTAGGCGACGGCCCGTGCGAGGGCTTCGCCGGTGGCTCCGGCTGCGACTGCGTCCTCGAGCGCTGCCACCACCTGCGTCGGATCGTCATCGAGCACCCGCCACGCCAGCGCCTCGGCGTCGTAGTGCGGGTCGACGCCGTTGGCCTCCCCCTCGGCGACGAGGCCGGGGAGCCGCTCGTTCGTTCGGCGGAGCATCGCCGCCAGGTCGTCGGGGTGGCGCCACGGCGACGTCTCCTCCTCCCTCGACGCCCGCGCCGTCTGGAGGACGAGCGTGGGCAGCAGGAGTGGGGCCGCTTCCTCGCCAACGTGGGTGAGCGCCTCCATTGCCTTGTTGGTGAAGTCGAGGGTGTGACCCTCGTCGATGAAGACGTGGTCGGTCACCGCGGCCACCATCACCGCCTCAGCGTCGGTCGGTGAATGCGTCGCTAAGACGGTGGCCAGCGTCCGTTCGGCCGCATCGGGGGAGCGGGTGTCGATGAACCGCCGGTACCAGCGGGCCAGACGGACCAGATCCACCTCGCCCGAGCCGAGCGGAGCCAGGGGGAACCGTGGCGCCCGGCCGCGGGTGTCCGACGAGACGAACGTGAGGCCGTGGACGAGGGCGGCGGCCCGGTCGTCCGGATGGAGGTGCGGGAGGAGGTTGGCCATGGCCACGAGCACCGTCATGCCCGCGCCCCACCCGTCATGGCGGTTCTTCGCCCCGAACTCAAGGCCCGTGCGAACGATCTGCTCCGGCGCCGCCCCTGCCTCGAGGAGGCCGAGCACCGCCTTCGCGATGACGAGGTCGAGGCCGTCCTCGAGGCCGTCGGAGAGACGGTTCTCGAGCCCCTCACGCGGGTCGGGCACCGCCCGCGCCCACACCCGCACCCGCCCATCCTCGATGGCGCTGTCGAAGGCGCGGGCGTCGTCCGCGAACAGATCGAGGGTGCAGCCCGACTGGAGATCGAAGCGGGCGTGGTGCCAGTGGCAGGTGACCAGTCCCGCCTCGACGGTCCCCCGGTGCAAGGGGAAACCTAGGTGCGGGCATCGGTCCTCGATGGCGTAGGGCCGGTCGTCATGCCAGAACACGACAACGGGATGCTCTCCGACCTTGGTGACCAGCTTCCCGTCCCGTCGGAGGTCGTCGACCGAACCCGCATCGACGCCGCCGGAGCTCTCCTTGGTGATCGTCATGGCCGTAGGGTAAAAGTTCAAGTGCACTTGAGGTCAAGAGGATCGAGGAACGATGTCGACGCTCACCATCGGCGAGCTCTCCGAACGCAGCGGTGTCCCCACCAGCGCCCTCCGCTTCTACGAGTCGAAGGGGCTCCTCTCCTCCACGCGCAGCGAGGGCAACCAGCGCCGATACCGGCGCGACGAGCTCCGCCGAGTCGCGTTCATCCTCGCCGCCCAACGGGTCGGACTCGGACTCAGCGAGATCAGCACCGCCCTCGCCACCCTCCCCGGCGGCCGCACCCCCACCCAGAAGGACTGGGAGCGCCTCGCCAAGGGATGGCGACCAATGCTCGAAGCCCGAATCCGCTCACTCGAGGAGCTCAGGGACCGGCTCAACTCCTGCATCGGCTGCGGATGCCTCAGCCTCACGACCTGCGCACTGCAGAACCCAGACGACGAAGCAGCCGCCCAGGGCGAAGGGCCGCGCTACCTCCTCGGCGACCTCCCAGCAGCCCAGCCGAAGCCGGGAAGTGCCGGAAAGAGGCGCCGCGACGCCCGCAAGTCGTCCTCTCGCGGTTGACGTAAGACCGCGCGAGTACGCGCCGATCGGGACGGCCAGCGCGATGGGAAGTGATGCAGATTGGGGTGGGTGTTAGGTGCGGTGGGGCTAGGGGGCGGGGGTTGCGGTTCGGGCGAGGTGACGTCCGATTGCTTCGAGGTCGTAGTCGCCGGTGCGGTGGCCGTGGTCGAGTAGCCAGGCGACCATGTCGACACGGAACGCGCTGTAGATGGGTTGCATGCATGCTTCCTCGAGCTCATCGAGGGGCCATCTGAGGGTGTGGAGCTCTTGCACGACCAGCTCGGGAAGCTCATGGGCGTTGAGGTCCGCGAGGGTGGCCTGCGCGTCTGCTGCGGCGAGCGCCGCCCATTCCGCCAACCGGTCATCGATATCGGTGAAGGCTGCCAGGCAGCGGTTCCAGTCGATGTCGATGTGCACGGTTGTGTTGTGGTGTTGTGCTCGCCATCCGGGTCGCTGTCCGAGGCGTTCGGCTAGTCCGCGCAGGTCGATGTGGAGCCGGGCGAGGTCCCGGCCCCGGCGATCCTGGGCCTCGCGGTCGGTTGCGTGGGCTGGTCCGCCGGGCACGAAGCGGTTCAAGCTGTAGATCCGCCCCTGCAGTTCGAGGGGGTCGCCGATCGGTGCTGGCACGACCCAGCCCTTCGAGGCGACGTGCCGCAGAACGGCGTGCTCGTAGGTGATGTCCGCTGTGGTTGCCCGGTCGTGGTAGCGGCGCAGCACGATCCGTCCCCGCTCAGCTGACTCGACGAGCCAGCTCGAGTTGGCGAACGGCTCGTCCTTCAGCACGGCCACCGCCGTCGCGCGCACCCCGAGACCGCGAAGAGCTGCTTCGACCTCGCCTGTCATCACCGGAACATCATGCGGCTTGTGAGACGCACTCGCCTGTCGGCTTTCAGGCGTGCGCCACCCCATCGGTGAGTTCCAGGACCCGGCGAGCCAGTACCGGCAACGTCGGGACGTAGCCATCAGTCATGTCCACGAGCAGTCGTGGGCAGCCCAGATCGAGCGGGTCACGGACCAGTGGCTGGATGTCCTCGACACGCCAGAAGAGCTCCTCGCCTGCCTGAGCGGCAAGCCGACCCGAGGGCGGCCGACACGTGGCCAAGTCGCCGCGGATCACCGCCGCGTAAGCGCCGATCGGTCGCGGCGCATGTCCTGTCAGACCTGGGTTATGGGGCGCCTGTTCGGTGCAGCATCCGCTTGTTGGGTCATCCCTGGTTCGGCACGCACCACCAGACCGATCCTTGATCGGGAGTCGTGATCGCGATGGCGGTGCCGCGCAGGACGTCCATCCCGATGAGCGCGCGCGGGATTTCGCTCTCCGCAGCATCATGCGGTGCGGGGATCTCGTCGCGAACCCCAAGGTTGGGCACTCGGAGTTGAACGGTTCCGATGTCGAGATCCTGGTCCTTGAGGATCGTCACTCTGATTTCTGAGCCGCCGACGCCTTTGCCGCTGAGTCGCACCACCCCGTCGACGGTTGTCTCGAGGGCGTCGGCCGCGAATTCGGTCTCGGCCGCTCCTGTGTCGAAGATCGCGACCACGGGACGAGCGGGCGGGACCCGAACGTGGATCCCGAGCGTGCCCGCGGCGTGCCGCGTACCCTCCAGCAGTACAGAGTTGTCGAACCGGCGGACGAGGTCAGCTACGGCGGTCGCGGATTCGTCGCCGACGATGTCGATTCGATCGGTCGCCAGGTCAAGGAGCACGGTCGCATCGACTGCGAGTGCCTGCGGACTCAAGAAACCGCCGACGCCCCAGTCGCGGAATGGCTCTGGGCCGTCTATCGCGACGACTTCTTGAAGCATGATGCTGGAGCTCTCGAGGTCGACGGGCACGTCACCGACCCTCCAACTCGGCACGAGATCGCCTGCGACGTCGCGTCCCGGGGTTGCCGCCGTGAGATGCAAACCCGCGCGTTGCGCGAGGTCCGTGGTCAGCAGGTGGGCCGTCGCGCCGGTGTCGACGATGAGCTGTGTCGTGCAGCCCGCGATGGTCGCCGTGACCATCGGACAGTGCAGCGACCGGCCAGGGACATCGAAGGTGAGTGGAATCGAGGTCGTCGTCCGGTGCCTGCGTCCCCGGTGTTCCATCGGGCGAGTGTCGCGGGTGGACACGCGAGCGTGCTCGATCACCCACACATTCGGCGTTCAGGGCGTCGAGGGGCCACGACTAGAACGCAGCGCCCTCGGGCCGCTGGCGATGCGCCGATCTCCGTGGTGGCGAGCGCACGCAGTTCGCGGTGACCTCCTGGTGCGATAGCAGCGCCTCGCATTCCACACCGAGGCCCAGCTCGAGATCGACGCAGCCCGCGCCCAGGCCGCAGATCTGCGGGCCGAGTGGCAAGAGTTCGAACGGCTGCGGTCCGGGGAGGTCTCCTCGATCGAAGCGTCGTCGCTGGCCGAGCTCGCGACCCTGTTGATCAAGGCTCGGGTCGCACGGGACTGGACCCAACGCCAGCTCGCTGATGCCCTCGGTGTCGCCGAACAGCAGATCCAGCGCTATGAGGCCAAGCCCAGAAGTAAAGAGCCGACAGAGGTCCCGGGGTTGCCTCAACACCCCCGGGGATGCTCGCCGGGCTCACAGGAACCCCGCTGGCCGGGCCCGGATGACGAGGTTGTGTTCTCGGTCGCTCACGGGTGTTCAGGCGAGCGAGCGCAGGCGCAGACCACGCACCGACTGGAAGTGGCGCGTGTTGCGACTGGCCACGCTCAGACCCCGCTCGAGGGCGGTGGCGGCGATGAGGGCATCTGGCATCGGGATCCTGGTCTCGTTCTTGACCCGGCCGGCGCGTTCGGCGATGGCACGGTCAACAAGGATCTCCCGAAAGGGCGACAGCAGCCGGTGGACGAGATCGGTGGCCGAGCTGCCGGCGAAAAGCTCGGCGCGGGTGACCACCGAGTAGTGCAGTCGGTGCTTGCCGGGGGAGAGGACAGCGGCACCCCGCAAGTGATCGATGAAGATGTCGGTGTCGACGAGGACGTCAGCCACGGTCCCACTCAGAACGATCGGGCATGGTCGCGTCCGGGTCAGCCCCAAAGGAGGCTTTCAGGGCGGCAGAAGGGTCACCGTCGCGTTCCAGGTAGGCGTCGAGGGCGCGCCGGATCACCTCGGCCATCGTCACGCCGTCGGCATCGGCGACGGCGTCGATGCGACGACGCTGCTCCTCGGTGAGATACACCTGCGTTCGGGTCGACGACATACAGCATCATTATACAGCATTGACCCCGCCGCTTGGCCGACGACAGCCCGGCTGGGTCAGTGACCGGGGTCGAAGCGCAGCGGCAGGCTGGCCGGGCCCCAGATGCCGACCGTCTGCGGCTTCCACTCGACCGGCCCGTCGAGCGCCAGGTTCGGCATCCGGCGGGCCAGGAGCGGGAGTGCCTCCTGCAACTCGGCCCGGGCGAGGGCCGCCCCCAGGCAGAAGTGGATGCCGGAGCCGAAGGTGAGCTGCTGAGGCGAGGCAGGGCGCCCCGTGTCGAAGTGATGCGGGTCGTCGAACGTCGCCGGGTCCATGTTGGCGGTGGCCAGGCTGGTGGCGACCAGGGTCCCGGCCGGGAAGACGGCGTCGCGGTACTCGATGTCGACCGACGCGATGCGGGCCGTCCCCCGAACCGCGCCGAGGTGGCGCATCGACTCCTCCACCGCGCCGCCGGCGACGGACGGGTCTTCGGCCAGGCGTGCCCAGCTCTCGGGATCCTCGGCGAAGAGCGCAACGGCACAGGCGAGCTGGTTGCGGGTGGTGTCGGTCCCGGCCATGAGGACGGCCTCGGCCAGCATCACCAGCTCGTCGGTGGCGAGGCGGTCACCTTCCTGCTCGATCGCGATGAGGTCGCTCAACAGGTCGTCGGACGGTGACGAGCGGCGCTCGTCGACCATGGCGCGGACGTACTCGTCGAGCTCGTCGGAGGCCGCCTGGATGAGCGGCAGGTCGTTGGCGATGTCGCCGTTGAAGATGCGGAAGATGTCGGTCGCCCACGCCGAGAAGAGCTTCCAGTCCTGCTTGGGCGCCCCCAGGAGCTCGCAGATGATCGGGATGGGGTACGGCTCGCAGACGTCGGCCACCAGCTCGCAGCGCCCCTGGTCGGCCACGGCGTCGACCAGGCCGCCCACCACCTCGCGCATGAACGGCCGGAGGCGGTCGGCCGCCCTCGGGCTGAAGGCAGGCGCCACCAGGCGCCGGAGGCGGGCGTGCTCGTCGCCCTCCATCGACAGGATCGACTCCTGGCGTCGCCGGGTGAACGCCTCGTCGTCGACGCCCTGCATCTGGGCGATCATCCCCAGCGCCGAGTGGAACCGACGGTCGCGCAGGATCGCCACGACGTCCTCGTAGCGGGTGACCGTGTAACCGAGCGGCATGCGCGCCAGCCAGTGCTGCTCGCGCGCCGCCTCCATGGCGACCCTCGACTCCTCTTTGTCGAGCCCGAAGGTGTCGAGCTCGGGAAGCTCCATCTCGTGGACCGGCGTCGCCATCTCGTCTCCTCAGTCGCGGTCGCTCCCAGGCTAGCCACGGGCCGATGCTCGGACGGGAGCGGTTCGCCGCCTACGCTGACGACTCGTGGGAATCATCTCCTGGATCGTCCTCGGCTTCCTCGCCGGCTTGCTCGCCGAGATGGCCACCGGCCGACGCGCCGGCGGCTGCCTCACCAAGGTCGCCGTCGGTGTCATCGGCGCGCTCCTCGGGGGTGCCATCGCCCAGGCGGCGGGCCACGACGGCATCGACCGCCTCGACCTGTGGTCCATCCTCATCGCCTTCGCCGGTGCCTCGGTGCTGCTGCTCGTCCTCGGCGCCAGCAAGGGACGACGGCGCTAGCGCTCAGCCATCCGCCAGAGACGGGCCCGACATGCCCTGCACGTAGCGCCGGACGGCCTGGCGGTGCTCATCCTCGGTGAAGGCCCACTGCTGGTGGTCGGCGTCGCCCCACCCGGCGACCATCGCCGGGTGACTCCGCCCGATCGCCGAGGTCATGGCCCGGGTCATCGCCAGCGGGCCCGGAGGCACCGCCAGCAGCTCGGCCACGCACGCCTCGACGGCCTCGTCGAGCTCGGCGCGGGGCACCAGGCGCTGGGCGAAGCCGCTGCGGTGCAGCTCTTCGGCCTCCACCGGGCGACAGGTCATCACCCAGTCGCGCGCCAGCGGGAGGCCCACCTCGCGCACCAGCAGCGGGATGCCCGCCCAGGTCAGGGGGATCCCGATGGCCAGCTCGGGGATGCGCAGGACCACGTCGTCGGCGGCCACGCGGATGTCGCACGCGGCGGCCAGCAGCGCCGCGCCGCCCACCACGTGGCCGTGGAGGCGGGCCACCGTCGCCTGGGGGATGCGGTCGAGCTGCTCGAGCACCCGCTGCCAGGTCGCGGTCCGGTGGCGGCGGGTGACCCAGTCTCCCGTCACCTCCGGGTACGCGGTGCGGCGCAGGTCGGCACCTGCGGAGAACGCCCGCCCCTCGCCGGCGAGGATGAGCACCGCCACCTCGGGCCGGTCCTCCAGCTCTCGCAGGGCCTCGGCGAGTGCCCGGCGGAGGGCGTCATCGAGGGCGTTGAGCTTGTCGGGGCGGGCAAGCGTCACCCGGGCCACGGACCCGTCGACCACCATCTGGAGGCCGTCATCGACATTCATGGCCCGAGTCTGGCAGCCCATCTCGGGCGCACCGATGATGCGGCGACATGCCGCGCATGTGACCAAGGTCCCGGTCACCCGTGACGACCGGCCCTCCCCCGCCGCTACCTCCGTCGACAGGATGACCACGGATGCGACATCGGGTCGCGCGACGAGGAGGGTTCCATGGACGTGCTCATGCTCGACACCCACGGACGATCGGGCATGGCCGCCCAGCGTCAGCTGGAGGACGCCGGCCACCGCGTGTTCCGTTGCCACACGCCGGGGGAGACGTCCTTTGCCTGCACTGCTCTCGACGACGAGCCCACGTGCCCCTTCGACGACGACGGGATCGACGTCGCGGTGGTGGTCCGGGAGCGGCCGTCGGTGAGCCCCACGGCGCTGGAGGACGGCGTGGTGTGCACCCTGCGGCACCACATCCCCCTGGTGGTCGCCGGAGAGAGCGAGGTCCACCCCTACCGTGACTGGGCGGCGGTCACGATCGACGGCACCGACGACGTGGTGAGCGTCTGCGAGCAGGCCGCCGCTGCACCCCTCCGTCGCCACGAGGAGGTGGCGCTGCGGGCGCTCGAGGCGGTGCTGACAGGTCACGAGCTGCCCACCGAGGGCGTTGCCGTGACCGTGCGGCGCCAGCGGGGTGCCATCACCGTGGAGCTGAAGGCTCCGGGTGTGCCGCCGGGCCTCCGCGCGATGGTGGCCACGAGGGTCGGCGTGGCGATCCGCACCATCGATCTGTTCACGGCCCGCATGTCGATCGCGGTGGTCGGCGACTGAGCCTGGATCCAGCGCCGGGGCCGTCAGCCTCCCAGCACGGCGTCGATCAGGTGCGGACCCCGCTCGGCCAGCGCCCTGGCGAGGCCGCCAGTGAGCTCGTCGGCCGTGGTGGCGGTGACGGCGTCGACCCCCATCCCCCGGGCCAGGGCGGCGAAATCGAGGTCGGGGCGGCTGATGTCGAGCATGTCGAGCGCCTTGGGGCCGCCGGCCCCGGCGCCCACGCGGTCGAGCTCCATGTTGAGGATGGCGTAGGAGCGGTTGGTGAACACGATGGTGGTGACGTCGAGGTTCTCGCGCGCCTGGGTCCACAGCGCCTGGAGGGTGTACATCCCACTGCCGTCGGCCTGGAGGCAGACGACCGGGCGGTCGGGGCACGCCAGGGCAGCACCAGTGGCGAGCGGGATCCCGATCCCGATGGAGCCGCCGCAGTTGGTGAGCCAGTCATGCGGCGGGCAGCCGGCGGTGGCGCCGGGCGCGAACAGCCCCGAGGTGTTCGCCTCGTCGGCCACGATCGCCCCGTCGGGCAGGAGGGCACCAAGGGCCTCGGCCACCGACTGCGCGGTCAGGGCCCCGGTGGGCCGGCCGGGACGGACGGCGGGCGGTCGCTCCACCTCGTGGCCGGTGCCGACCCGCTCGGCGAGGTGCGCCAGCGCGCCGGCGGCGTCCTCGCTCCCCCCGGCGAGCACGTGCACCTCGCACCCGTCGGGCACCAGGTCGCTCGGCTTGTCGGGGTAGGCGAAGAACGACACCGGCGGCGGGGCGTCCACCAAGACGAGGTGGCGGGTTCCCGCCAGCAGGGCGAGGGCCATCTCACCGAGGTAGGGGATGCGCTCGACGGCAGGGATGCCCGCCCCCCGCTGGAGCCGGGCCGGGAAGGTCTCCCCCATCAGCCGCGCACCGGTGGCCGAGGCAACCTGCCCCGCCGCGACCAAGGCGGGTTCGCGCAGCGCGCTGCCGCCGAGCAGGAGCACCGCCGGCTCGCCTCCGAGGAGGACCTTGGCCACCGCCTCGACGGTGTCGTCGGCCACGACGGTCCGGGCGGTGGGTGGCACGGCCGTGGCGGGCTCCGCCCCCTCGTTCCACGACACGTCGGCCGGCAGCACCAGGGTGGCGACCTGCCCTGGCGGCCCGAGCGCGGCGGCCACCGCGTCGGCGGCGTCGCCGGCGAGGTCCTCGGTGCGGGTGGTCCGCCGGTACCAACGGGACACGTTGCGGGCCACCCCCTCGATGTCGGACTGCAGGGGCGCGTCGTAGCGCTCGTGGTGGGTGGCGTGGTCACCGACGATGTTGACCACCGGGGTGCGGGCGCGGCGGGCGTTGTGCAGGTTGGCAAGACCGTTGCCGAGACCGGGGCCAAGGTGGAGGAGCGTGGCCGCGGGCCGGTCGGCCATGCGCCCGTACCCGTCGGCAGCGCCGGTGACGGCACCTTCGAACAGCCCGAGGACGGCGCGCATCTCCGGCACGTCGTCGAGGGCGGCCACGAAGTGCATCTCCGACGTGCCGGGGTTGGTGATGCACAGATCGACGCCGGCATCGGCCAGGGTGCGGATCAGGGCTCGGGCGCCGTTCACGGTTCGTCCTCCGCTCCCCCTCCGAGGAGGGTCGATGGGTTCATGATGCCAGTCGGGTCGAAGGCCGCCTTGATCCGACGCATCAGGGCGATCTTGGCGGGGTCCTCGAGCTCGAGCAGGTAGCTGCGCTTGACCGTGCCGATGCCGTGCTCTCCGGAGATCGCCCCGCCCAGGGAAAGCCCGATCCGGAACAGCTCGCGGACGGTCTCGGAACGCAGCGCCGGGTCCCCCTGGAAGACCGAGAGGTGGACGTTGCCGTCGCCGGCGTGGCCGCACCCTGCGATCCAGCTGCCGCTGCGCTCGCCGAGGGCAGAGACCTCGCGCATGAACGTGGCGATCGCGGCGCGCGGCACCACGATGTCGACGATGTCGTCGGCCCCGTTGGCCTTGGCGATCCAGAACGCCTGCTCGCGCGCCTCGATCAGCCGGGTCCCCGACGCCGGCGGCAGCACGTACACGTCAATGGCGCCGAGGTCGGTCATCAGCTCGGCGACGCGCTGGAGGTCGTCATCGACGCGGTCGGCGTGGTGGCCCTCGAGCATCACCACCAGGTAGGCGAGAGCGGATTCCCGGACGTCGTCAGGGACGCCCAGGTCGAGCCCCGAGTGAGCGGTCATGGCGGCCATCGTCAGCATGTCGATGTACTCGAGGATGAGCGGGTCGACCCCGCTGGTCACGACCTTGGGCACCGCCTCCATCACCTCGTCGAGGCTTCGGAACGGGGCCAGGACCGTGGCCGTGTGCGGCGCCCGCGGATAGACCCGGAGCGTGGCCTCGGTGACGAGGACGAGGGTCCCCTCGGACCCGACGATGAGCTGGGTGAGGTCGTAGCCGCTGGACGACTTCACGTACCGCCCACCGGTGCGGATCACCTCGCCACCGGGCAGCACCGCCTCGAGGCCGAGGACCTGGTGGCGGGTGACGCCGTACTTCACCGCCCGCATGCCCCCGGCGTTGGTGGCGACGTTGCCGCCCAGGCTGGCGTTGTACTCACCGGGGAACACCGGGTAGACGAGGCCGTGGCCGGCCAGCACCTCGTCGAGGGCGGCGAGGGTGACGCCCGGCTCGACCACGACGACGTGATTGGCGGCGTCGACCTCGACCACCCGGTTCATGCGCTCGAACGACACCACGATCCCGCCGGCCACGGGGATGGCTGCGCCCGACAGCCCGGTCCCGCTCCCTCGCGCCGTGACGGGCACGCCGTGCTCGGCGGCCAGTCGCAGGATGTCACTCACCTCAGCGGTGGTCGTGGGGAAGGCCACGGCGGCCGGCACCTGGGGCTCTCCGGTGAGCGCCTCGTCGTGGGTGTAGTCGTCCCCGGCCTCGGCGCCGGTCATCGCCGCACCTGCGGGCAGCACCTCCGCGACCAGCTCGGCGATGTCGGGCATGGACCTGTTCTACCGCGCTCGGCGCCGGGGAGGCTGGCAGCAGTGGGAATCGGACACGACGGGCCCGCTCAGGACGAGGGCGGCGCGTAGACCGCCAGGGGTGCCCCCTTGGCGATCGTGAAGTCCCGCCGACCGTCGAAGGTCTCCCCGTCGTGGGCCAGCCGGAGTGGCGCGCCCCTCGTCCGCACCTGCAGCTCCTTGGTCAGGAAGGCCTCATAGACCGTCGAGCTGGCCAGGCGGCCCGTGAGCACGGCGGAGAGGAGGCGGGACCGTGAGAAGGGGCTGCTGGCGTCGACCAGGCGGACGTCGAGCCACCCGTCGTCGAGCCGCTCGCGCCAGGCCGGGGCGAAGCCCGGCGGGCTGTACGTGCAGTTCCCGACGAAGACCATCCAGAGCCTGCGGTCCCGCCCGTCGAGCTCAGCCTCCATCGGCTCGGCGGTCCGCAACAGCCGCGCCAGCGCGACGACGAGCGCCGGCCACTTGCCGATGGTCCCCTCCAGGCGCTCGCGGGCGTCGACAAGGTCGCTGTAGGTGCCGAAGCTGGCGGTGTTCAGGAAGGGCCGGCCGTCGATCGTCCCGGTGTCGACCGCCACCGCGTGCCCATGGCGCAGCGCCTCGACCGCGTCATCGACACCCTCGACCCCGAGGTCGCGGACGAAGTGGTTGAGGGTGCCGGCGGGGACCACGAACAGCGGCTTGCCCGCCTCCCGGGCCACCGCGGCAGCGGCGTTGACCGAGCCGTCACCACCGGCGATGCCCACCACGTCGGCGGGGGCGGTGCGTGCCAGGGCGGCATCGAGGTCGTCGCCCTCCCCGACCTCGACGACGGTGGCTCCCGGCAGCCGACGACGCAGGTCGTCGGCGATGTCCACCTTCCCGGGCATCCCCGCGGCGGCGTTGACCACGACGGTGAGGCCGGTCCCATCGGGGGCTGGTCGTGAGGACACCTGGGTGTGCGTGCGGCGCACCTCGGCCGACGTCCGAGGTGGCACCGGCCAGACGCGTCGCAACCCGAGGGCCACCCCGGCGCCGAGGGCCAGACCGACGGCCGCCGCCCTCGGTCTCGGGCGTGCACGGCAGATCGTCAGGGCGCCGACGGCCGCGGCGGGGAGCGCGGCCACGGGAAGCTCCTGGGCAGACCCGGCGACGAGGGCGCCGGCCGCCGCCGCGGTCGCCGACCCGTCACGGCCCCCCTTCCGGGCGACGAGGGCGACACCGAGCGCCACGACCGCCGAGACGACCCCCCGAAGCGCGGCGCGGCGAAGGAAGCGAGCCATGGCCGTCAACGATGCCATCCGCTGGCACGCGGCCGGGGCTCGTTACCCTCCCCGACGCGCTGCACCCGTCGTTCAGACGACGTTCCGCTGGCGCAGCCGGGCTCCTCCGCCGGCGACACCGGCGACGAGCGCCGTGGCTGCCACGGCCGGCAGCCACGGCGTATCGCCCGCAGGTCGGTCGCCCGGTGCCGGCCCCTCCGTCCCGCGGCCGACCGCCTGGATGTCGGCCCAGCGGTCGAACAGAGGCGAGGGGCGCGGGACGACCACCGGTGCCGGCGCCGCCACCGCCAGGTCAGCCTCCTCCGAACCGTCATCCGCCGACGGCGAGGCCTCGGGCTCCTGCGACGCGGCGGGCGCCTCCGGCGGCGGTTCGGGCTCCGGCTCCGGTTCCGGGACGTGTGCGGTCGACGCCGGGTCGTCGGCCGGGGGCGGCCCCGGCGGAGCGAGCGGCGGCGCCGGGGCCGGCGACATCGGTTGCACCGGCGCGTCGCCCACCAGGGCGAGGGCGATCGGCACCAACCGCTCCCGGCCGTCGCTCGGGCGGTTCAGCACGCACGGCCCGACGTCGCACGTGCCGACGAAGGTGCTCGACCCTCCGCCGTCGAGGTTGATGCCGTCGCTTGCCCCCAGCTCGGCGAGGAGGTCGGCGGCTTCCTCCAGCGTGAGACCGGCGCTGTGGCCGGGCGCCCGACCGTCGGCCACCACGAGCAGCGTCTCGCCCGACGGCGTCCAGCCGAGCAGCGTCCTCGGGTGGCGGCCCTGAGCCTTGGCGTCCCCGGTCCACCACGACTGGCGCTGACCGTCACGAAGCAGCACTGGGTGCCCCCCGACGCTGTGCACGGCACCCAGCGACAGGGCGGTCTCGACGACGAGGGTCTTCTCGGTGGCGTCGCTCTGGCGCCACTCGTCCGCGAGGGCCTGCAGGTCGGCGGCGGCCTCACCGTTGGCCGACACCACCGCGCCACCGGGGGGCACGGGCCCGCCGCCGTCGCGCTGGCCGCCGAGATCGGCGCCCACCACACCGGGCATCACCGGCCCCGCCGTCGCGAGCACCACCTCGAGGTGGCCCACCGGTGAGGGCGTGACCGGGCCCCAGTCGGGGGTGAACAGCACGGCCCCGTTGGCCATCGGGCCGACGTTGAGGCCCCCGAGGGGCAGCACCCGGCGCTCCCGGCGGAGCTCCAAGCCCTCCCCCTCCGGCTCGTTCAGCAGCGGACCGCTCAACGGCGCCCGCCACACCTGCTCCACCACCAGCTGCCCACCCCAGGCAAGCTGCGCCGAGGTGGGGCCGTCACCGGTGATCGTCACCTGCTCGTGGGCGTGGTGTGGGGTCCGCAGCACCCGCCCGTCGGCCACCACGCCCCCGTAGGGCTGGCGGCACGTCGGGCAGGCGGCGAAGTCGGCGTTGACGCACACGACGCCGCCGGCACGCCGGCACAGCTCGCTCGTGGCCTGCCGCCCACCGCCGTCGACGAGGTCGTGGGCCAGGACGGGTCGCAGCTCGAAGCCCGAGTTCGGGGCGATCCGCGCCACGTGAGCCACCAGACCAGGCGACCGGCGCAGCTCGGTGTACGACACCCCCGGCGCGACCTGGTGGTGGCGGTCGCCCCCAGGGTCGCCGAGCGCCATGGACACCGGGGCGAGGAGCGCGAGCACCACCGCCACCACCCCAGAGCGCCCGATCCGCCGCATTGGGCAGTCCTACCCGATGACCGCTCGATGCCCACCCCGGTACCACTGGGCACGCTCGCCGACGACGCTACGAGGGCGGTGCCGACTCGGCGCGGCGGCGCAGGGCGGCGTTGACACGGGAGGAGAGGTCGCGGGGGGAGAACGGCTTGATGATGTAGTCGTCGGCGCCGTGGGAGAACGCCGCCACCTTGTCGGCGGCGTCGGCGTTGGCCGTGAGCATGATGATCGTGCAGCTGGCGGTCCTCGGGTCGGCCCGCAGCAGCCGACAGGCCTCCATCCCGCCCATCTCCGGCATCATCACGTCGAGCAGGATGCAGTCGGGCTCGAACGCGAATGCTGACTCGATCCCCGCTCGACCGTCGGGAGCCTCGGCCACCTCGAACCCGACGGCGCCGAGGCTCAGGGCTGCGAGCTGGCGCACCTCAGCGGCGTCGTCGACGACGAGGACCCGGACCGCCCGGTAGGAATCGGGGGCACCGGGCGTCACTCCTGCCGACTCACGGCCTCGCCAGCTCGCGGTGGCCTCGGCGCGGAGGAGCTGCTCCATGGCCTCGGGAGGAGCCGGGCGAGCCAGGTGGTACCCCTGGCCGATGTCACACCCGAGCGCTCGGAGGCGCTCCACCTGGTCGCCGGTCTCCACGCCCTCGGCGACGACATGGAGGTCGAGGGCGTGGGCGAGCCCGATGGTGGCGGCAACGATGGCCGAGCCCCTCCCTTCTTGACCGAGGTCGTCGATGAACGACTTGTCGATCTTCAGCTCGTCGAGGTGGAACTGCTTCAGGTAGGCCAGGGACGAGTAACCGGTGCCGAAGTCGTCGATGGCGAGGGTCACGCCGAGCGCCCGCAGCCCTTCGAGCACGCCGATGGCCGTCGTGACGTCGCCCATCAGCGCGCTCTCGGTGACCTCGATGCCGATCATCGATCCCGGGACACCCGCCGCCTGGAGGGCCGCGGCCACCGTGTCGACGAGCTGCGGGGCGAACTGGCGGGTCGAGACGTTCACGAACAGGACCAGCGGTGGACGATCGAGGAACGCGTCGCGCCAGCGCGCTGCCTGCCTGCACGCCTCTTCGATCACCCATGCCCCGATGGGAACGATGAGCCCGGTCTCCTCGGCGAGCGGGATGAAGTCGAGCGGCGGAACGAGGCCGCGCTCGGGGTGCTCCCAGCGGAGCAGGCCCTCGGCCCCCATGATCAGGTCGGTGGCCAAAGAGATCTTCGGCTGGTAGTGCAGGCGCAGCTGGCCCTCGCTCAGAGCACGAGCCAAGGCGTCGACGGCGCCGGTGCGCTGGTCCTCGGCGCGACGCAGATCGGCGTCGAACAGCTCGCACCTTCCTGGACCGCCCGACTTGGCGGTGGCGGTGGCGGCTCCGGCCTGGCGGAGCATCGTGTCGAAATCAGTGGTGCCGGGCGGAGCGACGGCGATGCCGGCGCTCACGGTGACTGCCACGGACGTGTCCCCCGCCGTCATCTCGTACGCGAGCACCGAGCTCACCCTCTGGCACAGCGCCTCGACCGCACCGGCGACACCGACGTTCTCGCAGAGGACCAGGAACTCGTCGCCTCCGAACCGCCCGAGGTTTGCGTCACGGGCGACGCCGTCGGAGACTCGGAAGGCCCCCTCCAGCCGGTGGGCGATGTCGGCAAGGACGACGTCGCCCACGGCGAAGCCGAACCGCTCGTTGATCGACCGGAAGCTGTCGATGTCGACGACCATCAGCGCAGTGGTCGTCTGCTGTCGCGCTGCCCTGCCCAGCGCCGCCTTCGCGATCTCGGTGAGGAGCGTGCGGTTGGGGAGGCCGGTCAGCGAATCGTGCAGCAGCTCGTGCTCCAGGCGCGCCTCCACCTCCACGCGGTCGGTGACGTCGCGACTCGTGAAGAGCAGGCCCCGGATCGACTCGTCCTCCAGCAGGTTCTTCCCCGTGGTCTCGAACCTGCGCCACGAGCCGTCCGCGTGGCGAGCCCGGAGCTGCATGGTGACCACCGATGCCGGTTCGTCGAGCAGCGCAGCGAGGCCGGAGAGCACCTGTTCAGCATCGTCGGGGTGGACCATCTCGACGATCGCTCCGCTCATCCGAGGCCGACCGAGGATCCGCTCCAGCGAAGGGCTGGTGTACTGCACCACGCCGTCGTCGTCGATGATCGTGAACACGTCGGAGGTGTTCTCGACCAGCGCCCGGAAGAGGCCATCGAGCTCCCGGAAGGCGACATCCGCCGCGTGCGCCTCGGTGATGTCGTGGGTGATGCCGTGCATCCGGACTCCGACGCCGGCCTCATCGACTTCCACGTCGGCGATGACGCGAATCCAACGTTGCTCACCGTTGGGTCGCACGATCGGGCAGTCGAAGGTGCAACGGCTGCCGTCGCGCAGCGCGTCGGCGACGATGCTCTGGCAACGCTCTCGGTCCTCTCCCGGGATCATCGAGAACAGCGCGGAGAAGCTCACGGCGGCCTGACCCGGGGGCAGGCCGAAGATCCGGTAGAACTGGTCGGAGCAGTCGATCTCGTCCGCCTCCACGTCCCAGCTCCAGCTCCCCATGTTGGCGACCCGCTGGGCGGCAGCCAGCTGGTGCTCTCGCTCCTGGAGGGCCTCGATGAGGCGGTACTGGACCTGGACCTGCAGCTCGGCGGCGGAAGGTCGCTCCGTCACGACGGCTGCGATCCGATCCGACCGAGCACGTCGGCAGCGTCGAGCACCTCGGCGTACATCGGGAAGATGTTGTCGCAGAAGAACGCGTGCTCGAAGGCGGTGCGCCCGACGACGCAGTCCCGCACCACCGTCACCCGGTAGCCGCGCTCGACGGCAGAACGTGCCGTGGAGTCCACGCACACGGAGGTGAGCGCACCGGTGAGGACGACGTCGGTGACCCCGGCCTCGGTGAGGACCTCATCGAGGCGGGTGTTCGAGAAGGCATCCATGCCGCGGCGTCCCGGCACCTCCTGGATGCGGTCCCCGAACGACTCCAGCTCGTCGACGGTGCTCGCGCCCGCCGTGCCGGTGCGGAACGCCCCGGCGTCTCTGATCGCCGCCAGCACCCCAACGGGGTCGACCAGCTCCGCGTAGCCCTCGCTGAAGGCGATGGGAGCGTTCACCACCGTGGCGGCGCTGGCGGTCATGCGCTCGACCAGCTCGACCGTCGTGGCCAGGGCGTTGGTGGCCCCGGCTGGATCCTCGAACACGGACCGCAGGGCGCCGTCGTCAGCGAAGAAGTCGTTCTGGAAGCCGATGAGCACCACTGCCGTGGTCGTAGGGTCCATGGTCGGATCGCTCATGGGGCGACGGACCTGGTCGGGAACGCGGCACGCTCGTCCCCCTTCCGGGCGAGCCGCTGGCCTGACCCACCCGACGGCTCCGGCGTGGGGGTGGTCACACCTGGGTCCGGAGGGCTGCCGTCAACGCCTTGGAAGCGACCTCCATCGCCGGGGCCACCTCCTCGTACCGCACCTCCGCCTCCTCGATCCTTCCCCCCGCGACGAGCTGCTCGATCTCACCGGCGAGCTCACCCAGCTGCCGGGCACCGAACGTGAGTGAGCTCCCGCTGAGGCTGTGGGCATGCAGGAGGGCCTGCTCGAGGTCTCGGGCCCGCAGCGCCTCACCGAGGGCGTCGATCCGCGCTGCGGAGGAGACGAGGAAGATCTCCACCATGGTTCCCACGACGGGAACGCCGTCTTCCGTCACTCCGAGGGCCCGGAGCCCTTCGACCATGGCAACGTCGAGCACACCGCCTCCGTCACCTCCGGGAGCGTGCTCCGCCGTCGCTCCGGCGCCGCCGAAACGGGAGGAGGTCCACCGCTCGAGCGCCGCCTGCAGCTTGACCGAGGTGACCGGCTTGGTGAGGTAGCCGTCCATCCCCGCCTCCATGCACTTCTCCTCGTCACTGGGCAGCGCGCTGGCGGTGAGCGCGAGGATCGGAGTGCGTCGCGCCACCTCCTGTGCCCGGATCGCCATGGTTGCCTCGAAGCCGTCCATGCCCTGCATCTGGCAATCCATGAAGATGACATCGTACGAGCCGGCGCGCGCCCGGTCCACGGCTTCGGCGCCGTCGCAGGCGAGCTCGACGTCGCAGCCCAGGCGCTCCAGCATGCCCACGGCGACGAGCCGGTTGATCTCGTTGTCCTCGACCACGAGCACCTGCGGGCCGGCAGCGGTGTCCTGGCGTCGGTCGGTGAGGTGCGGGTCGTCCGCCTCGCCGCCCTCGGGCGCAGGCCCAACCGGCACCCCCATGGCCTGCACGAGGTTGGTGGCGTTGTCATCGACCACGATCACCCGGACGTCCCGCAACGATGCGGGGGCGACGAGCGCCGGTGGCGCCTCGGCGCACCTCGCTCGAAGGGAGAACCAGAAGGTGCTGCCGACATCGGGCTCGCTGCTGACACCGACCTGCCCGCCCATCGCCTCCGCCAGCTGCCTGGCGATGGTGAGGCCGAGGCCGGTTCCCCCGTAGTGCCTGGTGGTCGACGACTCTGCCTGGGTGAAGCTCTGGAAGATCGAGTCGATGACGCTCGGGGCGATGCCGATGCCGGTGTCCTCGACGCTCACATGCAGGTCGGCCATCCCATCCGCCACGGTCGCCCGCATCCGCAGGAGGATCTCCCCAGCCGCGGTGAACTTCACCGCGTTGCTGGCGAAGTTGGAGACGACCTGGCGGAAACGGCCAGCGTCGCCGTGCACCAGGGCGGGCACGTCCGGAGCGATGTCGACGACGATCTCGACGGTGGTCTCGTCGGTGCGTGGGGCGAGCAGCACTGCGACCTCTTCGAGGACCTCTGCAGGTGAGAAGGGTTCATCCTCGAGATCGAGGCGCCCCGCTTCGATCTTGGACAGGTCCAAGATGTCGTTGATGATGCCGAGCAGCACCTCTGCAGACTGGTCGAGCGCGTGCACGTACTCGGTCTGGACCGGGGTGAGTGCGGTGCCGGCGAGGAGCTCCGCCATCCCGATCACCCCGTTCAACGGCGTCCGGATCTCGTGGCTCATGTTGGCCAGGAACTCGCTCTTGAGGCGCGATGCCTCCAGGGAATCCGCTTCTGCCGCTACCAGCCGGATCTCGTTGCGCCGGTAGCTGCGCATCTCCTCCTCCAGCGCGCGGCGCTCACGTCCGTGCCGCTCGGCCACGTCCGCTGCCTCGATGTACTCCCCGGCGAGCTCGGCCATCATCCGGAGCGTGCTGACGTCGCGCTGGTCCAGCGATCCATGAACGTCGAAGGAGAAGCAACAGAACGTCCCGTAGACGCGACCGTCGGAGAAGCGGATCGGCACGCTGAGGTGCGATCCGACAGGCAGCTCCTGGGTCACCGGCATGCTGGCGGCGAGCGGGTGCTCCATGGGATCGACGAGCAGCTCGGGCAGTTCGCCGTTGAGCACGTAGGAGCAGTACGCCTCGTCGAGGGGATCGGCGTGCCCAACCTCGACGACGTCGACGCTGGGGGCGGCATCGACGTAGCGGAACACCCGAGCCGCATCGGTGACCTCACCGATGAACGCGATGTCCATCCCGAGGTGCTCACGAACGGCGCGGAGCAACCGCTGGATGACCTCATCGGCGTTCGGTAGCTCATGGTCCGAAGGGAGCAGTTCGCTCCCAAGCGCGGGCGCGTCGCCCTGGGGACGTCCGCCGGCACCACTGATCATGACGCCACTCCATGTGCCTCGGCGATGTCGGAGACGGAAGCGGCTCTCTCAGCGAAGTACTGGTGATGGAACCCCATCGGCAACACGGCGGTGGCGCCAGGCCTCATGCGCCGGTCTGTTGATGGTCGGAGACCAGTGGTTCGGGGATACACGAAGGCACCGTCCTTCGGACTCTACGCCGTCAGGTCGGGGAACAGATTACTCACCCGGGACAGACAACGCTCTCAGCGTCGCGTCAACCTCTACCCGTGACGCTCCGTCCGAAACTGATCGCCACGGAGCGACCTCAACCGTGCCTCAAAGCGAGCCAGGCCCGGGGGTGGTCCCCCGGGGTCCGGTGCTCGCGATAGTTAGCGTAAGGACGCGAAATCGGCCTTGCCCTGGATGACATCTTCCATCACGAGCAGCCGCTGGTGCTGCCGCAGCTGGGGCAGGCGTGGCAGGAGCCGGCCCGCTGCATCTGCACGCCACAGAGCATGCAGATCGGTGCGTCGGCGCTGGCAACGTAGGCGATGGTCTCGATCGGCGGCGCCACCTGGGTGGTGAGGTCGACCGAGGGGGTGTTGTCGCCGGGCGGTGAGGGGACCACGTCGAGGCCGGCGTTGGACACGGTGGTGGCCTCCTCGATGCCGGGCAACGTGGGGTTGGTGCGCTCCCCCACCGACAGGATGCCGAGCTCCATGCGCTCGTCGAGGGCCAGGTAGTCGACCGCCATGCGGCGGAAGATGTAGTCGACCAGCGACGAGGCGAAGCGGATGTCGGGGTCGTCAGTCATGCCGGCCGGCTCGAAGCGCATGTTGGTGAACGCCTCGACGAAGGCCTTGAGGGGAACGCCGTACTGGAGGCCATGGCTCACCGAGATGGCGAAGGCGTCCATGATCCCCGCCAAGGTGGAGCCCTGCTTGGAGACCTTCATGAAGACCTCGCCGGGGCGGCCGTCGTCATACTCGCCGACGGTGACGAAGCCCTTGCAGTCGGCCACCCGGAACTCGAAGGTGCGGCTGCGCCGGTTGCGGGGCAGCCGGTCGCGGGTGGGCTGGACGACGATCTTCTCGATGACCCGCTCGATCACCTGGGCGGGCGCCAGCTCGACGCCGTTGGGCGCCTCGGCGGTGCCCTGCTTCTCGCCCTTCTTGGCCATCGACAGGGGCTGGGCCACCTTGCAGTTGTCGCGGTAGATGGCCACGGCCTTGATGCCGAGGCGCCAGGCGTCGATGTGCAGCTGCTCGACGTCCTCGACGGTGACCTCCTCGGGCATGTTCACCGTCTTGGAGATGGCACCCGAGAGGAACGGCTGGGCGGCGCCCATCATCTTGACGTGGCCGCTGTAGTGGATGGCGTTGTCGCCCATGGAGCAGGCGAACACCGGCACGTGGTCGGGGCTGAGGTGCGGGGCGCCGAGGATCGACTTGTTCTCGTCGATGTAGGCGACGATCTCGGTGATCTGGGTGTCGTCGTAGCCGAGACGGCGGAGCGCCCGCGGGATCGTCTGGTTGACGATCGTCATGTTGCCCCCGCCCACCAGCTTCTTCATCTTGCACAGCCCGAGGTCGGGCTCGATGCCGGTTGTGTCACAGTCCATGAGCAGGCCGATGGTGCCCGTCGGCGCGAGCACGCTGGCCTGGGAGTTGCGCACCCCGTAGAGCTCGCCGATCTCGACGGCTTCGTCCCAGGCCTGCTGGGCGGCGCCGAGCACGTCGTGGGGGACGAGGTCCTCGTCGATGTTGGCCGCCTCCGAGCGGTGCATGCGCAGCACGCGCACCATGTGCTCGGCGTTCTCGGCGTAGCCGGCGAAGGGGCCCATGCGCGCCGCGGTGCGGGCCGAGGTGGCGTAGGCGTGGCCGGTCATGAGAGCGGTGAGGGCACCGGCCCAGGCCCGCCCGGCGTCGGAGTCGTAGGGCAGGCCGAGGGCCATCAGCAGGGCGCCCAGGTTTGCGTAGCCGATGCCGAGCTGGCGGAAGCGGCGGGAGGTCTCGGCGATGCCCTCGGTCGGGTAGTCGGCGTTGCCGACCAGGATCTCCTGGGCGGTGAAGACGACCTCGACGGCACGCTTGTAGCCCTCGACGTCGAAGCGGTCGTCGGTGTCGTCGAGGAACTTCAGCAGGTTGATGCTGGCCAGGTTGCAGGCGGAGTCGTCGAGGTGCATGTACTCGCTGCACGGGTTGGAGCCGTTGATGCGCCCGGTGGCCGCGGCGGTGTTCCAGCGGTTGATGGTGGTGTCGAACTGCATGCCCGGATCCGCGCACTGCCAGGTGGCCTCGGAGATCTGGCGCATGAGGTCGCGGGCCTTGACGGTGCGGACGACCTCGCCGGTGGTGACGGCCTTGAGGTCCCAGTCGGCGCCGTCGACCACGGCCTGCATGAACTCGTCGGTGACGCGCACCGAGTTGTTGGCGTTCTGGTACTGGATCGAGGCGGAGTCCTTGCCATCGAGGTCCATGTCGAAGCCGGCGTCGCGCAGCACGCGGGCCTTGCGCTCCTCGAGGGCCTTGCACCAGATGAAGTCCTCGATGTCGGGGTGGTCGGCGTTGAGGATGACCATCTTGGCGGCGCGGCGGGTCTTTCCGCCCGACTTGATGGTGCCGGCCGAGGCGTCGGCGCCCCGCATGAAGCTGACCGGGCCCGAGGCGGTGCCGCCGCCCTCGAGCGGCTCGACGGAGGAGCGGATGCGCGACAGGTTGATGCCCGAGCCCGAGCCGCCCTTGAAGATCGTGCCCTCCTCGACGTACCAGTTGAGGATCGACCTCATGCGGTCGTCGACGGAGAGGATGAAGCAGGCCGATGCCTGCTGGGGGACGTCCTTGACGCCGATGTTGAACCACACCGGGGAGTTGAAGGCGGCCCGCTGGGTGATGATGAGGTGCTTCAGCTCGACGGTGAAGGCCTCGGCCTCGGCCTCGTCGACGAAGTAGCCGTCCTTGCGGCCCCAGGCGGCGATGGTGTCGACCACGCGGTCGGCGACCTGCTTGAGCGAGGTCTCGCGCTCGGGCGTGCCGAGCGTGCCGCGGAAGTACTTCTGGGCAAGGATGTTGGTGGCGTTGAGCGACCACGTGGAGGGCACCTCGACGCCGAGCTGCTCGAAGGCGACGCTGCCGTCCTTCCAGTTGGTGATCCGGCTGTCGCGGCGCTCCCACGTCACCTGGTCGTAGGGATGCGAACCCTCCGGGACGAAGTGCCGGGTGATGCCGATCCCCGTTCGCTCAGGTGCCATCGCCATGGTTCGTGCTCTCCTCTGCCGCTCGCCGGTCCCCCGGACGGAGGGCCTGATGTCTTGTCGCTGTGCGTCACCGGCGCTGTGTCACCACTGCCCCGACCTGCTCTGGCCACAACATCTGGTGGGCCCCACGGAGCCGGGCCACAAGATGTCGGGTCATTACAGCAGTGTAATTACGAAGGTGTCAACGGTGGCACCTCCGGGAAACCGCTGGTCAGAGGGCGTTCGCGAAATCTCCCGCTCGTGCACGCGTGCACGAGCGGCCTGACCGCCCCGGCCGACCGGGTCGACCGTAGGACGGGGCCGCTGTGGATCGTCAGGGGGTGTTTCCTGTGACTTTCCTCCCCACCCTGTGGAAACCCATGGGGAAAACCCGGGGCACGCTCCACAGGGCGGTGGCGGCCACCGGCGGCCACCCAGCGTACCCAGGGACGACGCCCCTCCCCCCTTGGGGACGACGCCGCCGGACCCCGAGCTGTGCGCGTCAGCGGTCCGGAGCGGACGTCCAGCGCACACAACCCGCCGTCAGACCAGCGGGCGGCTCAGGCCAGCGGCCCGCCGCCGTCGACGCGGATGCGCTGGCCGGTGAGGTAGCCGGCGGCGTCGGAGACGAGGAAGCGCACCACCGCGGCAACGTCGTCGGGCCGGCACACCCGGCCGTAGGGGCTGCGGTCGTCGAGGTCGGCAGCCTCGCTCAGCACGCCCCCGCTGGTGGCCCGGGCCAGCCGGTCGCCCATGTCGGTGGCCACCAGGCCCGGCGCCACGATGTTGACGTGGAGGCCGCGCTCCTCCTTGGCGAGGGTGTGGGCCAGCGCCTCCATGGCCGTCTTTCCCATGTTGTAGGGCCCGCCGCGGGCGGCGAGGCCGTCGGTGGCCACGCTCGAGATCATCACCACGTCGCCGCGCGGCAGGTCGCGCATGGCCGGCACCACGAGGGCGCAGAGGTGGTGGGGGCCGTAGGCGTGGGTGCGCACGACCCGGTCGAGCTCGTCGGGGTCGGTGTCGACGACGCTGTTGCCACGGCTGGCGATGCCGCCGTTGTTGACCAGGATGCCGACGGGCCCAAAGTCGGCCTGGACCGCCTCGACCATGGCTCGGTCCTCGTCGATGCGGTCGACCGATGCCTGGTAGGCGCCCGCCCGGCGGCCCATGGCCTCGATCTCGGCGACGACGGCCTCGGCCGCCTCGCGGTCGCGTCGGTAGTTGACGGCCACGTCGGCGCCGTCGGCGGCGAGGCCGAGCGAGATCGCCCGGCCGATCCCCCGGCCCCCGCCGGTCACCAGCGCCACCCGTCCCTGCAGGCCCTCGGCCATGTCGTGCTCCCCCTCGTCGTCGGACGCCGGGATCCTACGGGGGCCGGTGGGCGCCCCCGCGGCCGACCGCCGGCGCCGTCAGGCCGGGACCGGGGCGGGCGCCGTGACCGGCGCCACCGTCACCGGCACACCGTTGAGCACGGCGTTGCCCGACAGCGGGTCGACCACTCCGGCATCGACCAGCAGATTGGCGTTGACCCCGGCGTGACGACCGGCGACCGCCATGTCCGTGCCGGCCACGCCGTGGCCCCACCCATGGGGGATGCTCACCACGCCCGGCATGATCGAGTCGGTGACCTCCACCGGGACCTCAACCGCGTTCACCCTGGAGGTCACGCAGGCCGTCGCGCCGTCGACCAGGCCGAGGCGCTCGGCGTCGTCGGGGTGGACGTGCATCGTGCATCGGGGTCGGCCCTTCACCAGCACCTCCAGGTTGTGCATCCAGGAGTTGTTGGAGCGCAGGTCGCGCCGGCCGATGAGCACGAACGTGCCGTCGTCGGCCCGGCGGTCGAGGGCGGCGCGGAGGCGGTCGGTGTCGGCCACCAGCTCGGGCGGCGCCAGCTCGATCATCCCGCTCGGCGTGCGCAGCGCCTCGGGGACCCTCGGCTCGAGCGGGCCGAGGTCGACGCCGTGGGGGTTGGCCTCGAGGACGTCGAGCGACAGACCACCGGGGTTGGCGCCGAACGCCTCGCCGTAGGGGCCCGTCCGCAACATGAGGTCGAGGAGGCGCGCCGGGCCCCGGCGGCTCCCGAGGGCCGCGACCAGCTCCTCGGCGTCGCGACCGTGAACCGGACCGTGCGGGTCCGCCACCGCCCGGGCCACCATGTCGGCGGCCATGGCGTCGTCGAGGGTGGCGGGGTCGGCGTCGGGCCCCTCGCCTGCGGCGATGAGCGCCAGGCGGGCGAGGATCTCCCACTCGTCGAGCTCGCCCTCGGCCAGCGGCACCGACGGTGGCGACCAGTTGGCCACGTTGCGGATGGCCAGGCGGTAGAGCAGCAGGTCGTAGTGGCCCTTGGTGAACGGACCGGCGCCGGGGAGGATCACATGGGCGTGGCGGGTCGTCTCGTTGAGGTAGATGTCGACGCTGACCATCAGCTCGAGCTGGCCGAGGGCGGCGTCGAGCGCCGCGCTGTCGGGGGTGGAGAGCACCGGGTTGCCGGCCACCGTGAACAGGGCCCGCACCTGGCCCTCGCCCGGCGTGGTGATCTCCTCGGCCAGCGCCACCACCGGCAGCTCCCCGAGGGCGCCGGCCAATCCCCGCACCCGCGTGTGGCGCGAGCCGAGGCGGATGCCCCGGCCCCGCCCCGGCGCCCCCGAGGTGGTGGGTGAGCCGGTGGCGGGCCTGGTGAACATCGCCCCGCCGGGGCGGTCGAGGTTGCCCGTGAGGGTGTTGACCACGTCGACCAGCCAGCTGGCGATCGTCCCGAACTCCTGGGTGCAGGTGCCGATGCGCCCGTAGACCGCGGCGGTGGGCGCGGCAGCCAGCTCGGCGGCCATGCGACGGATGGTGGGGGCGTCGATCCCGCACACCGGGGCCACCACCTCGGGGGTGAAGTCGGCAGCCAGGCGTGCGACCTCGTCGAGGCCGGCCACGTGATCGCCCACCGACCCCAAGTCGACGAGGCCGTCGTCGACCAGCACGTGGACGAGGGCGAAGAGGAGGAAGGCGTCGGTCCCGGGCCGGATGGCGACGTGCTCGTCGGCCTCCTCGGCGGTCTTGGAGCGGCGGGGGTCGACCACCACCAGCCGGCCGCCACGGGCGCGCAGGGCCCGCAGTCGCCCGGGGATGTCGGGCGCGGTCATGAGCGAGCCGTTGGACGCGAACGGGTTGGCGCCCAGGACGAGGAGGTGGTCGGTGCGGTCGACGTCGGGCACCGGCACCGAGATGCCGGTGCCGAACATCAGGCCCCCTGCGACCTGCTTCGGCATCTGGTCGACGGTGCTGGCCGAGTAGCGGTTCGACGTGCCGAGGGCACGGATGAGCGCGGCGTTGTAGAGCATGGGTGAGAGGTTGTGGGCGTTCGGGTTGCCGACGTAGATGGCCACGGCATCGCGGCCGTTGGCGTCGACCACCGCAGGGAGGCGACGGGCCACCTCGGCGAAGGCCTCGTCCCAGGTGGCCGGCCGGTGGACCCCGTCGTCGCCCTTGATCATGGGCGTGCGCAGCCGGTCGGGGTCCTCGTCGAGCTGGCGGAGCGTGGATCCCTTGGGGCAGATGAACCCCTTGGAGAACACGTCGTCGCGGTCGCCGCGGATGTGCACGGCGCGGTCGCCCTCGAAGGTCACCGCCAGGCCGCACGTGGCTTCGCAGAGCGGGCAGGTCCGGTGCTCGACCCGTCGGGTCGGCTCCTCGTCGATCGCGGTCATCGTCCCCCCAGAGGTCTCGCCGGCAGCGGCCATCCTCCCACGACCGGCGCTGCGACGAGGCCCGAGGAGTAGGTTCGCCGGACGATGCGCCAGCTGCTCCCCGACCCGGTCGACGACGTCGACCCCGAAGTGGTCTACGCCGACGACGACCGTCCCGCTCCCGTCGGGCGGCCCTGGGTGATGGCCAACATGGTCACCTCCGCCGATGGCAGTGCAGCGGTCGACGGGCGCTCCGGGCCCCTCGGTGGCCCCGCCGACCGCGCCGTGTTCCACCTGCTGCGCTCGCTGGCCGACGTGATCCTGGTCGCCGCGGGCACCGTCCGAGCCGAGCACTACCGGCCGGCGCGGGGGCCGGCGCCAATCGCCGTGGTGACCCGCTCCCTCGACCTCGACCTCACCTCGGCGCTGTTCACCGAGGCGACGGCCCGCACCATCGTCGTCACCTGCGCCGCCGCCGACCCCGGGCGCCTGGCCGCGGTGCGCGAGGTGGCCGACGTGGTCGTCGCCGGCGACGAGCGGGTCGACGTCGCCGCGGCGCTGGCAGCCCTCGGCGAGCGGGGCCACCGCCTCGTGCTGTGCGAGGGTGGGCCCACGCTGCTCGGCCAGGTGGCGTCGGCCGGTGTGCTCGACGAGCTGTGCCTCACGATCTCGCCGATCCTCACCGCCGGCGACGGCCCCCGCCTCCTCGACGGCCCCGCGCTCACGCCCCCGGCCGCCCTGCGCCTCGCCACCCTCCTCGAGGACGACGGCACCCTCTTCGCCCGCTACCTGTCCTGAGGTCGCAGAGGCCGGTCAGCGACCCTTGCTCTCCTTCTTCTCCCGCTTGGCGTCGCGCTTCTCCTTCAACGACTTGCCCGCCTTCTTCCCGGCCGGCTTCTGGGGTGACTTCTCTGGCATGGCGCGCTCCTCGGGTCGGGGTCCAACGTTACCGGCGCCTACCGGCGCGCGGCAGGCCCATGGGGTTGGGGAAGATGATCTCGCCAGCGTCAGCCCCCGCGGTGCTTGGGCTCGCTGTCCTTGATGAGGAGGCCGACCTCGCGCTCGAAGTCGGTGAGATCCTCGAAGCCCTTGTAGACGCTGGCGAAGCGCAGGTAGGCGACGTCGTCGAGGGTGGCGAGGCGTTCGAGCACGGCAATGCCGAGCGCCTGGGTGGTGACCTCGGTACCGGCGAGGCGGGCCTCCTCCTCCACCTCGGCGGCCAGGCCCGCCATGGCGGGGGCGGCCACCGGCCGGTTCTTGGCCGCGGCCGCCACTCCGGCGACGATCTTGGCCCGGTCGAAGGGGACCTTCTCGCCAGACCGCTTCACCACGAGCAGCGGCGCCTCCTCGAGGCGCTCGAAGGTGGTGAAGCGCCGGCTGCACGCCAGGCACTCCCGGCGCCGCCGGATGGCCGCCCCGTCGTCGGCCACGCGGGAGTCGACCACCTTGTCGTCGAGGCTCGAGCACTGGGGGCACCGCACGCCCGAACGGTACCGCCTGGCCCGGGCCTCCCCGGAGCGAGCACGGCAGCGACGGCCCCGCTCAGCCCGGGATCACGACCCGGTCGCCAGGGCGAAGCGAGGCGCCGCCGTTGGCCGCCATGAGGGCGTCGACCCGGGCGCGGAGGTCGCCCTCGCCACCGGTGGCCACCGCGATCGACCAGAAGGTGTCGCCGGGCCCGGCCACCACGACCGAGGCGGGCGGTGCGGAGGAGGCAGGCCCGATCGGGGCGGCGGGGCGCAGCGCCCCGACCGCGGCCCACGAGACGCCGGCGACGAGGAGCACGGCCACCAGCACCGCCACCCGACGGCGGCGGTGGACCGCCGACACCCGCCGCCGAGGCGGCACCGGGGCCACCAGGCGCAGGTGCGGGGCGGCGGGGCGGCCCGGCGCCGGCGGGGCCTCGAGCTCGGGGTAGGCGATGGCTGCCATGGGGATCCTCCAGCGGGTCGAACGCTCGTTCGTGGACCCCCACCAAACCACGAACGAGCGTTCGACGTCAAGGGGCAAGTCGAACGGGTGTTTGCCAGGCCGTGGGGCCTCCGGTACCCTCGCCCGTGAACATGCGTTCGATGGTCGGCGACCGGCGCCGGCCACATCCCGAGGACCCGAGGAGCAGCCATGGCCGACGAGCTGACCGACCGCCAGCGGGAGATCCTGCACTTCATCGTCACCCAGCAGCAGGACCGCGGCTTCCCCCCGTCGGTCCGCGAGATCGGCGAGGCGGTGGGCCTCACCTCCCCCTCCACGGTCCACAGCCACCTGGCGACGCTCCAGAAGCGCGGCTACCTCCGGCGCGACCCCACCAAGCCCCGGGCCATCGAGGTCCGCTACGACCCGGCCTCGGGGGCCTCGGCCGAGCGCCGGCCCGTCAACCACGTGCCCCTCGTCGGCGACGTCGCCGCTGGCACCGACGTGCTGGCCAACGAGAACGTCGAGGAGCTCGTCCCCGTGCCCGCCGACCTCACCGGCGAGGGCTCGCTGTTCATGCTGCGGGTCCGGGGCGACTCGATGGTCGACGCCGGCATCCTCGACGGTGACTTCGTCGTCGTCCGCCAGGAGGTCGAGGCCCGCGACGGCGACATCGTCTGCGCCGGCATCCCGGGCGAGGAGGCCACCATCAAGACCTTCACCCGCCAGGGCAGCCAGGTGGTGCTGGTACCCGCCAACGAGCGGCTGTCGCCCATGGCGTTCGACGCCGAGACGGTCCAGGTCTTCGGCAAGGTCGTCACGGTGATGCGCCGCCTCTGAGCACCGTGCTCCCGGCGCCGCCCCGACTACCGGTCGGGTCGGACATGAGGGAGACTTCCGACATGCGCCGTCCGATCGCCGTCCTCGTCCTCGCCGTGGTGGCGACGGTGGCCGCGGCCGTGCCCGCGCCGGCCGCCGGCGACCCGGGCCTCGATCGCCAGTGGGGCCTGGAGCGCATCAATGCCCAGGCGGCCTGGAGCGTGGGGCGAGGGGCAGGCACCGTCATCGCCATCGTGGACTCCGGCGTGCAGCTCGACCACGAGGACCTCGTCGACAAGCTGGTCCCGGGCTTCAACGCCATCGACCCCGCGGCCCCGGCGAGCGACGACTGCGGCCACGGCACCCACGTGGCGGGCATCGCCGCCGCCAGCACCGGCAACGGCCTCGGCATCGCCGGGGTGGCGCCCGACGCCAAGATCATGCCGGTCAAGGTGCTGCGCTACTACCCGCTGGAGGACTCCTGCGGCGGCAGCCTCGACGCCGTCAACCGTGGCATCCGCCACGCTGCCGACAGCGGCGCCGACGTCATCAACCTCTCCCTCGGTGGCGACACCGACGCCATCCTCGGGCCGAAGTTCACCGAGGCGGTCCGCTACGCCTGGAGCAAGGGTGCCATCCTCGTGGTCGCCGCCGGCAACCAGTTCGTGCTGGGCTCGGGGTTCGCCGACGAGCCCGCCATCGTGGTCACCTCCACCAGCAAGGAAGACCAGGCGTCGTACTTCTCCAACGGCACCGGTCAGGCCAAGTGGGCCATGGCTGCCCCTGGCGGTGCCCGCTCCCTGAACGAGCCCGCCTCGAGCCAGATCCTGAGCACCTACCTCGACCGGGACGACCCCAGCCGGCGCGACGTCTACGGCTACCTCCAGGGGACCTCGATGGCGGCGCCCCACGTCGCCGGGGCAGCAGCCGTGCTGCGGGGGCTCGGCCTCTCGCCCCAGGAGACGGTCGACCGTCTGCTCGCGACCGCTGAGGACCTCGGCTCGCGCAGCACCTACGGCGCCGGTCGGCTCGACCTCGCCGCCGCCGTGGCAGGCCTGGGAGAACCGGAACCGGCCCCGGCCCCACCGCCGGAGGAGCCAGTGGCGCCAGCGTCCACACCGCCGACCGCGTCGCCCGAGACCTCTCCGCCCGCCGAGCCGACCACCGCCGCCGAGCCGACCACCGAGCCGGCCGCTTCCAACTCAGCCGATGACACCCCGACTGAGCCCGAGACGGCGGCGGGCGACCCCGGCGAGGCTCCCGAGGTGACGGTGCCCGACGAGCGGGGCATCGACGAGACGGAGAGCGACGAAGCGATCCTCACCACCCTCGACGACGAGGGTGGCTCGGGCGGTCAAGCCGCGGCCGGCACCGTCGCCGCCCTCGCTGCCGCCATGGCAGCCGCGGGTGCCTGGCGCCAGCGCCACCACCTCCCCCGCGCGCACACCAGGTAGCTCGCCAGGAGGTCGCTCAGGACGGGCCGAGCTCGAGCAGATCGAGCAGGGCGGCGTGGGTCGACTCGATCGACGCTCGCTCCACCCGCTCCTGCGCGGTGTGGGCCAAGGTGGGCTCCCCAGGGCCGAAGTTGCAGGCGGGGATGCCGTGCGCCGCGAAGCGCGCAACGTCGGTCCACCCGAGCTTGGAGCGCACCTCGAGGGCGTTGCGGTCGATGAGGCTGCGCAGCAGCGGGTGGTCGAGGCCGGGGGCGGCAGCGGGCGCGAGGTCGAGCACCTCGACGACGTCGTCAGGGCCGAGGACCGGCGCGAGGACCTCGCGCAGGTGGGCTTCCGCCTCCTCCGCCGAGCGGTCCGGGGCAAAGCGGAGGTTGACCTTGACGCTGGCCCGGTCGGGCACGACGTTGCCGGCCACCCCACCCTCGACGCCCACCGCCAGCATCGCCTCGCGGTACTCGCAACCGTCGAGCACGGGCCGCCGGCCCTCGTAGTCGTCGAGGACGGCGAGGAGGCGGCCCAGCCGGTGGATGGCGTTGACGCCCATCCAGGCCCGGGCGGTGTGGGCCCGCTGCCCGGTCAGCGTGGCGACGGCGCGCAGGCTCCCCTGGCAGCCCGCCTCGATGGAGCCGGCGGTGGGCTCGCCCAGGATGGCGGCGTCGCCGGCGAGGAGGTCGGGCCGGTCGCGGAAGAGGTGGCCCAGGCCGTTGTGGCGGGCCTCGACCTCCTCGGTGGCGTAGAAGACGTAGGTCACGTCGACGGCGGGCTCGGCCACGGTTCGGGCCAGCTCGAGCGCCACGGCGAGGCCCGCCTTCATGTCGGTGGCCCCCAGGCCCCAGAGCGTGTCCCCCTCGATGCGGGCGACCTCGTTGCCGTTGGCCGGCACGGTGTCGGTGTGGCCGGCCAGCACCAGCCGGAGCGGGCGGCCCAGCTCGGTGCGGGCGACGACGTTGTCGTCCACCCGCTCGACCGCCAGCCATGGCACCGTCCGCAGCTCGTCCTCGAGGTGATCGGCCAGGGGGCCTTCGTGGTGGCTGACCGAGGCGATGTCGACCAGCTCGGCGGTGAGGGCGAGCAGGTCGGTCACGACGGCTCCAGACATCAGGTGGCGACCCCGTGCTGGCGGAGCACGGCATTGAGCGCGGCCTTGTCGTGGCGCTCTCCCACGGCGAAGCGCTTGATGATCAGGACGCAGGCGAGGCCGAACTCCCCGCCGGGGAACGCCTTCGGGCGGGTGGCCGAGATGGCCAGGCACCACGGCGGCACGTGGCCCCGGCTGACCTCCTCGCCCGTCTCGGCGTCGATCACGGGGATCGACGGGTTGAGGATCACCCCGGCGCCGAGCATCGCCCCTCGCCCGACCCTGGCGCCCTCGGTGACCATGCAGCGGCTGCCGATGAACGCCTCGTCCTCCACGATGACGGGAGCGGCCTGCGGCGGCTCGAGCACGCCGCCGATGCCAACGCCGCCGGAGAGGTGCACGTTGGCGCCGATCTGGGCGCACGAGCCCACCGTGGCCCAGGTGTCGACCATGGTGCCGGCGCCGACCCGCGCCCCGATGTTGACGTAGCTCGGCATGAGGATCACGCCCCGGTCGAGGAACGACCCCCACCGGGCCGAGGCGCCGGGCACCACCCGTACGCCGGCCGCCTCGTAGCCGCCCTTGAGCGGCAGCTTGTCGGCGAACTCGAAGGGCCCGACCTCGGTGGTGTCCATGCGCGCCTGGCGGAACAGCAGGAGGATGGCTCGCTTCAGCCAGTCGTGCACCACCACCTGGTCGGTCGCGGGGTCGACCTCGGCGACCCGGGCTTCGCCCCGGTCGAGCATCCCGACGGCTTCGAGCACGATGGCGCCCACGTCGGGGTCACCAGGTTCGAGCTCGTCGCGGCGCTCCCACAGGTCGTCGATCTGGGCGTGGAGGTCAGCCATGGCCCGGAGGCTAGCGGCGGGTGCTGGGGACCTCGCCCCTGACGCGTCGGGCACCATGGAGCCATGACCGCCGGCTTCGTCCCGCCCGCCTACCCCTACGACCGCCTCGCCCCACTGGCGGCGGTGGCGGCGGCGCACGACGGCGGCAGCGTCGACCTGTCGGTGGGCACGCCCCACGACCCCCCGTCGCCGGCGGTGATCGAGGCGCTCGCCTCGTCGGGGATGGAGCGGGGCTATCCGCCCTCGATCGGCACCCTCGCCTACCGCAGCGCCGCCGCCGGCTGGTTGGGGCGCCGCTTCGAGGTGGAGGTCGACCCGGCCCACGTGGCTGCCTGCATCGGCACGAAGGAGCTGGTGGCCGGCCTGCCCCACTGGCTGCGCCTGCGCACCCCCGACCTCGACACCGTCCTCTACCCGGCGGTGAGCTACCCGACCTACGAGATGGGGGCCATCCTCGCCGGCTGCCGGGCGGTGGCCGTGCCTGTCGACGAGCGGTGGCGCCTCGACCTCAGCGCCATCGACCCGGCCGACGCCGACCGGGCCCTCTGCCTGTGGTCGAACACGCCCGGCAACCCCGCCGGCGGCCTGGACGACCTGGCGGCAGTGGTCGCCTGGGGTCGCGACCATGGCGTGGCCGTGCTGTCCGACGAGTGCTATGCCGAGCTCACCTGGGACGGGCCCGCCCGCAGCGTGCTGCAGTCGGGCGGCGACGGGGTGGTAGCCGTGCACTCGCTCTCGAAGCGCTCGAGCCTGGCCGGCCTGCGGGTCGGCTTCTACGCCGGCGACCCCGACCTGGTGCACTACCTGAGCGAGGTGCGCAAGCACGCCGGCTTCATGGTCCCGGGGCCCGCGCAGCACGCCGGCGTTGTGGCCCTCGACGACGACCACCATGCCCGGGCCCAGGCCGCCCGCTACCGGGCGCGCCTGGAGCGCATGGCCCAGGTGCTGATCGACGCCTTCGACCTCGAGGTTGCCCTTCCCGGTGGGGGCCTCTACCTGTGGGTGCCCGCACCCGGCGGCGACGCGTGGGCCTTCGCCGAGCGCCTGGCCACCGAGGCGGGGTGCCTCGTCTCGCCCGGCGAGTTCTACGGCGCAGCCGCCGCCGCCCACGTGCGGATCGCCATGGTGCAGCCCGACGACCGCCTCCAGCTCGTGGCCGACCGCCTCGGCGTGGCCTGAACAGGCGCCGGGCGCGCGGCGGCTCAGCCTGCGGCGAACGCCGCGAAGCGCCGGGCGCCGGCCTCGTCGAGTCGGGCACGGATGCGCGTGGCGCCCTCCTCGTGGACCTCGCTCAGGACCTCGCCGTCGCGGTGGAGGGCGGCGACGACGTCGCCTCGGTCGTAGGGCACGACGAGCTCCACGATGACCTCGAGGGAGCGAAGGCGGTCGGCGATGGTGGCCACCAGCTCGTCGACGCCCTCGCCGGAGAGCGCCGACATGGAGACCGACCCCTCGTGGCGGGCGACCAGCGCCGCGGCGTCGTCGGTCCGGTCGGCCTTGTTGAACACCAACAGCTCGGGGACGTGGTCAGCGTCGATCTCGGCGAGCACCGTGCGCACAGCATCGATCTGGGCCTCGGGGTCGGGGGCCGAGGCGTCGACCAGGTGGACCAGCAGGTCGGCCTCGACCACGACCTCGAGGGTGGAGCGGAAGGCCTCCACCAGCTGGTGCGGCAGCTTGCGGACGAAGCCGACGGTGTCGGAGAGGAGCACCGCCTCACCCCCGGGCAGGTCGAGGCGGCGGACCCGGGGGTCGAGGGTGGCGAAGAGGCGGTCCTCGACGAGCACCCCGGCATCGGTGAGGCGGTTCAGCAGCGTCGACTTGCCGGCGTTGGTGTAGCCCACGATGGCCACCCCCCGGTTGCCGGCCCGGCCCCGGCCCTTGGCCTGGGTCGTGCGCACCTGGCTCACCCGCGCCAGGTCGGCCTCGAGCTTGGTCATGCGCCTCAAGAGCCGGCGACGGTCGACCTCGAGCTGGGTCTCACCGGGCCCGCGTGACCCGATGGGCGCCCTGGCTCCGCCGGCGCCCATGGCGCCCGCCTGACGCGACAGCTGGGTCCCTCGGCCGCGCAGGCGCGGTAGGCGGTGGCGCAGCTGGGCCAGCTCGACCTGGGCCTTGCCCTCCTGGGTCCGGGCGTTCTGGGCGAAGATGTCGAGGATCACCTCGGTGCGGCTGATGGCCGTGCGCCCGAGGATCTTCTCGAGGTTGCGCTGCTGGGCCGGTGTGAGGTCGTTGTCGAAGACCACGGTGTCGGAGTCGACCTCGAGGCTCAGCTCGTGCAGCTCCTGGGCCTTGCCCTTGCCCACGAAGGTGGCCGAGTCGGGGGTGGTCCGGCGCTGGAAGACCCGGCCCACCACGTCGGCACCGGCGGTGTCGACGAGCAGGGCGAGCTCGTCGAGGTGGGCTTCGGTCCCCTCCACCGTCTCCGGCGGGATCGTGACCCCCACGAGGATGATGCGCTCCCGGAAGGAGCGTTCGATCAGGGCCACGGGACCTCGATGGTGGCGACGTAGGTGGCCGGGCCGACCAGGGTGGCACCGTCGCCGGCCAGGACCACCTCGACGGCGCCGCCCGGCATCTCCACGGTGACGCGCTTGCCCACCAGCCCCCACCGGTTGGCGGCGTGGGCGGCAGCGCACGCCCCCGTGCCGCAGGCCTCGGTCACGCCGGCCCCCCGCTCCCACACCCGCAGCCCGATGGTGTCGGGGCGTCCTGCCACGGGGGCGACCCACTCGACGTTGATGCCCTGCGGGTGGTGCGCCTCGAGCGCCGGGCCCTCGGTCTCGATGGCCACCGCCCAGGGGTCGTCGACGAGGAGCACCAGGTGCGGGTTGCCCAGGTCGAGGGTGACGGCCTCGAGCGGGGCAGGCGACGGGGCCGGGGCGTCCGGGTCGCGGGCGGGGCCCTCCCGGACCTCGCCCATGTCGACCTCGACCGACACGGTGCGGTCGTCGGCGCCGGGGATGACCGCAAGGCGGCGGGACCCGCCGTCGGTGGCGACCAGCAGGTCGAGCTCGGTGACCCCGCGCGCCCGGGCAACCGCCTGGCCGAGGCAGCGGATGCCGTTGCCGCTCATCTCGGCCTCGCTGCCGTCGCTGTTGCGCAGCTCCATGACGACGTCGGCGCCGTCAGCACCGGAGGTCACCCGGATGAGCCCGTCGGCGCCCACCCCGCGTCGGCGGTCGCACAGGGCGCGGGCCATCTCGGCGTCGATGGGCCGGGTGCCCTCGAGGTCGAGGAGCACCAGGAAGTCGTTCCCGAGGCCGTGGTGCTTCGTCAGGTGCATCTCGACCAGTCTCCCAGCACCGGGTCGTCGGGCACGAGCCCGTTTTGCCCGACGTCGATCCACCGGATGCGAGGGTCGCGCCGGAACCACCGCACCTGGCGACGGGCGAAGCGCCGGGTGCGGGACACGATCTCGG
>DATKDW010000071.1 GCA_035512495.1 Acidimicrobiales bacterium | reverse complement strand
CTTGGCCGACAGGGTGACCACCAGGTCCTCGTCGTCGATGAGGTCCTCGATGCCGATCTCGCCCGGGTCGTAGGTGACCTCGGCCCGACGGGGGGTGGCGAACTCGGCCTTGACCTCGCTCAGCTCGTCCTTGATGACCTGGCGGAGCTTGCCCTCGTCGCCGAGGATGGCCTCCAGCTCGGCGATGGCCCCCCGGAGCTCGGCCAGCTCGGCCTCGAGGTCGGTGCGACCGAGGCGGGTGAGGCGGCCAAGCTGCATGTTGAGGATGTGCTCGGCCTGGGTCTCGCTGAACTCGAACGGCTCGGCCATGAGCCCGTCACGGGCGGCCGGGCGGTCGGCAGCGGCCCGGATGAGGGCGATGATCTCGTCGATGAGGTCGAGGGCCTTGAGCAGGCCCTCGACGATGTGCGCCCGGTCGCGCTTCTTCGCCAGGCGGAACTCGGACCGGCGGGTGATGACGTCGACCTGGTGCTCGACGTAGGCCTGGAGGGCCTGGACGAGGTTGAGGGTGCGGGGCACCCCATCGACGAGGGCGACCATGTTGATGCCAAAGCTGGTCTGCAGGGGGGTGTGCTTGAACAGGTTGTTCAGCACCACGTTGGCCGGTGCATCGCGCTTGAGCTTGACCACCAGCTTGGTGTCGTTGCCGGACGACTCGTCGTTGAGGTCGGCGACCCCCTCGAGCTCCTTGGCGTCGACGAGGTCCTTGATGCGGGTGAGGATGCCCGCCGGGCTCGCCTGGTAGGGCAGCTCGGTGATGACGATGAAGTTCGTGCCCTTCTTGTCCTCGATGATCTCGGCCCTCGCCCGCATGCGGACCGAGCCGCGACCGGTGCGGTAGGCGTCGAGGATGCCGGCACGGCCGAGGATGAAGGCTCCCGTGGGGAAGTCGGGTCCCTTGACGAACGCCAAGAGGTCGTCAGGCGTGGCGTCGGGGTGGTCGATCAGGTGGACGGTGGCGTCGATCACCTCGCCCAGGTTGTGGGGCGGGATGTTGGTGGCCATGCCCACGGCGATGCCCTGGCTGCCGTTGACCAACAGGTTGGGGAAGCGACTGGGGAGGGCGACGGGCTCGGTGTACTCACCGGAGTAGTTGTCGACGAAGTCGACGGTGTCCTCGTCGATGCCGTCGAGCATCCGGTTGGCCAGCTGGGCCAGCCTGCACTCCGTGTAGCGGGAGGCGGCAGCCGGGAAGTCGGGCGAGCCGAAGTTGCCGTGGCCGTCGACGAGCGGGTGGCGCAGGCTGAAGTCCTGGGCCATGCGCACCAGGGCGTCGTAGATGGCCCCGTCGCCGTGGGGGTGGTACTTGCCCATGACCTCGCCGGTGACGCGGGCGCACTTCATGTAGGGACGGTCGGAGCGGGCACCCACCTCGGTCATCCCGTAGAGGATCCGGCGGTGCACGGGCTTGAGGCCGTCACGGGCGTCGGGCAGGGCCCGAGCCACGATGACCGACATGGCGTACTCCAAGAAGGAGCGCTCCATCTCCTCCTGGATCTCGATCGGCTCGATGCCGGCGATGGCGGTGGTCGTGCCCTCGCCGTCGCCCGGAGGCGTCACGTCGCTCATATGTCGAGGAACCTCACGTCCTTGGCGTTGGTGGTGATGAAGTGCTTGCGGACGGCGACGTCGTCGCCCATGAGGACGCTCATCACCTCATCCGCGATGGCGGCTTGCTCGACCGAGACCTGCAGCAGGGTCCGCCGGGTCGGGTCCATGGTGGTCTCGCCCAGCTCCTTCCAGTCCATCTCGCCGAGGCCCTTCAGGCGCTGGAACTCGAACTTCTTCGGGGCGTGCTCCTCGAGGAAGCGGGTCCGGGCGACCTCGTCCTTGAGGTACGCCTTCTCCTTGCCCACCACGGTGGAGAACAGCGGCGGCTGGGCGATGTAGACGTGGCCGGCCTCGACGAGGTCCTTCATCTGGCGGAACAGGAGCGTGAGCAGCAGAGCCCGGATGTGGCTGCCGTCCTCGTCGGCGTCGGCCATGAGGATGATCTTGTGGTAGCGGATCTTGGTGACGTCGAAGTCGTCGCCGAAGCCGGCGCCGATGGCCTTGATGAGCGCCTCGACCTCGTTGTTCTTGAGCATCTTGTCGATGCGGGCCCGCTCGACGTTGAGGATCTTGCCTCGGATCGGGAGGATCGCCTGGGTCTCGGGGCGGCGGGCCTTGATGGCCGAGCCGCCGGCGGAGTCGCCCTCGACGATGAACAGCTCGGTGGCGCGGGGGTCGCGCGACGAGCAGTCGGTGAGCTTGCCGGGCATGCCCGCGCCCTCGAGCGGGGACTTGCGGCGGGTGGCGTTGCGGGCCTGCTGGGCGGCGACCCGGGCTCGGGAGGCCTGGACCGCCTTCCGGGCGATCTGGCCGCCCTCGGTGGGGTTCTCCTCCAGCCAGTCGACCAGCTTCTCGTTGGTGGCCCGCTCGACCAGCGAGCGGATGGAGACGTTGCCGAGCTTGGCCTTGGTCTGGCCCTCGAACTGCGGGTCGGTGAGGCGCACGCTGATGATGGCGGTGAGGCCCTCGCGGATGTCCTCGCCGAGGAGGTTGGGATCCTTCTCCTTGAGCAGGTTGCGGGTCCGGGCGTACTTGTTGACGGCGTTGGTGAGGGCCTTCTTGAAGCCCTCCTCGTGCATGCCGCCCTCGTTGGTGGCGATGCCGTTGGCGAAGGAGTGGATGCCCTCGTTGTACGCCGTGTTCCACTGGAACGCGAGCTCGAGCTCCTGGGTCTCCTCGGTGGCCTCGAAGAACCCGACCCGCTTGAACAGCGGCTCCTTGGAGGCGTTGAGGTGGCGCACGAAGTCGGCGATGCCACCGCTGTACTTGAAGACCTTGGGCTCGTTGTCGTGGCCGTCGCGCTGGTCGTGGAAGCGGATCTCGAGGCCCTTGTTGAGGAACGCGTAGATCTGCATGCGCTCGAGCAACGTCTGGGCGCGGAACTCGGTGCCCTCGGACTTGAAGACCTCGGTGTCGGGCCAGAAGGTGACCGTGGTGCCCGTGCGGCCGCGGGGGGCGGCACCCGTGGCCTCGAGGCGGCCCTGGGGCAGGCCGCCCTTGGCGTACTCCTGGACGTGGTGCTTGCCGTCGCGGTCGACCTCGACCACGAGGCGGCTCGACAGGGCGTTGACCACCGAGACGCCCACGCCGTGGAGACCGCCGGACACCTTGTAGCCGCTGCCGCCGAACTTGCCGCCGGCGTGGAGGACGGTGAGGACGACCTCGACGCCGGTCTTGTCCTTGTACTTCGGGTGGGGGTCGACGGGGATTCCCCGGCCGTCGTCGACCACCCGGCAGCCCCCGTCGGGCAGCAGGGTGACGTCGATCTGGTCGCAGTGCCCAGCCATCGCTTCGTCGACGGAGTTGTCGACCACCTCGTAGACGAGGTGGTGGAGGCCGTTGAGCCCCGTGGACCCGATGTACATGCCGGGGCGCTTGCGCACCGCCTCGAGCCCCTCGAGGACCTGGAGGTCCTTGGCCCCGTACGAGTCAGTCATCTGCGCCACGACGCGCCCTTCAGCAGGTGAGAACGAGCAGGCGGCCCCAGTCCGGACCGCGGCATGCGCCGGTCGACGGGTGGGATCGCGATGAGCCCCATCCTACCAGCGGGGTGAGACGCTCTCGCGGCATCCCCGGGGCGCCCAGAGCGCCCTCAGGGGCCTCCAGGGGCCCGCACGCGCACCTCGATGGCGGTGACCGCCCCCGGACCCACCACCTCCTCCAGACGACGCAGCAGATCGGCCTCCAGCCAACGCAGCTGGGTGGCCCAGGCGGGCTCCTCGACGCTCACGTGCAGGACCGTCCCCTCGAGTCGTCGGGGCGTGGCCCGCTCCGCCACCGAGGCGCCCACCAGCTCCGGCCAGGCCGAGAACACGGTGGTGAGGGTGGAGGCGCGCGGCACGCCGAGCGACGCCGCCACCCGGTCGAGCGAGTCGGCCACCGACCGCGGGCCGGGGCCCTGCGCGTCGGGCAACGGCCGCCACCGCGTCACGCTGCGAGCTCCGCCTGGCGGCCTGCGCCCCTTGGCGCCAGCTCCGGCAAGCGCGTCACGCGGCCACCTTCAGGGTTCCGGTTCCGACCTGGACGGTGAGGTCGGGGGTGGTGCCGGCGGGGAGGGGGCCGGCGGTGGTGAGGAGGGCCTGGCCGGGGGGGAGGTGGGCGAGGAGGGCCGACGACCGGTCGGGGTCGAGCTCGGAGAACACGTCGTCGAGGCACAGGATCGGTGCCGACCCGGTGATCTCGGTGACCACGGCGTGGGTGGCGAGGCGCAGGGCCAGCGCCAGCGACCGCTGCTCGCCCTGGGAAGCGTGGGTCCGGGCGGGCATGGCGTTGACCTCGAAGACCACGTCGTCGCGGTGCGGGCCCACCGTCGAGACGCCCCGCCGGACGTCGTCGGCCCGGACCCGGGCCAGGGCCGCGGCCAGGCCCTCGCGGCGCCACGGCGGGTCGTAGGTGGTGTGCACCTCGGCCGACGCGCTCGCCACCTGGTCGTAGGCCACCGCCACGGCCGGCGCCAGGCGCTCGACCAGGCGGGCCCGGGCGGTGCCGAGCACCTCCCCCAGCTCGGCCAGCTTGGCGTCCCACACGTCGAGGGTGGCCGCGACCTCGTCGGTCAGCCGCCCGCCCGCCTGCTTCAAGAGCGTCCCCCGCTGCCGGAGCACGCGATCGAGGTCGCTCCGGGTGGCGTCGTGGCGGGGGGCGCAGGTCACCAGGGTGTCGTCGAGCACCCGGCGCCGCTCCCCCGGCCCGCCCTTCACCAGCGCCAGGTCGTCGGGTGAGAAGACCGTGACGCGCACGGTCCCGAGGAGGTCGCGGGTCCGGCGCAGCGGCTGGCGGTTGACCTGCACGCGGTCGCGCCCCGAGGTGCGCAGCTCGGCCTCGACAAGCGCGGTGCGGCCCTCGCGTTCGACCTCGGCCCGCACCACCGCCACCTCGACGCCCTGACGAACCATGGCCTCCCCTGGCGCGCCCCGGAACGACGAGAGGGTGGCCAAGTAGCCGACCGCCTCGAGCAGGTTGGTCTTGCCCTGGCCGTTGGGCCCCACGATGGCGGTGAGGCCCGGCGCCGGCACCAGCTCGGCGGTGGCGTAGGACCGGAAGTCGGTCAGCCAGAGGTGGCGCAGCTCCATGCGGCTCGTCCCGCCACCGTCGCCGGTCAGCTCACCCGGACGGGCATGAGCAGGTACAGGTAGTCCTGGCTCTCGACCGACCGGACGACCGCCGGCTTGAGGCCGTCGATGGTCTCGAGGGTGACCTCGTCGCCCGAGACGGCCTCGATCCCCTCGGCGAGGTACTCCGGGTTGAAGGCGATGACCATCTCGGCGCCCTCGTACTTGGCGTCGACGTCCTCCGAGGCCTGACCCACGTCCTGGGTGACGGCGGTGAGCTCGATGCCGTCGGGCCGCAGGGTGATGCGCACCGGGGTCGCCTCGCGGGCGAGGAGCTTCACGCGACGGATGGCGTCGAGCAGGGGCTCGCGACCGACGGTGAGGCGGTTGGGGTGAGCACTCGGGATCAGCTGGCGGTAGTTGGGGAACTCGCCCTCGATGAGACGGGTGGTGAGGCGGACGGCACCGACCTCGAAGGTGGCGTCGCGCTCCCCCAGCCGCAGCGTGACCTGCTCGGCGCCACCGAGGACGCGGGTGAGCTCGCCGAGCGCCCGCGAGGGCACCAGGACGGCCTGGCCCTCCCGCAGCACGGTGGCGCCGGGGAGGTCGCGGACCGCCAGGCGGTAGGAGTCGGTGGCGACCAGGCGGAGGCCGTCGCCCTCGGCGGCCATGAGCACCCCGGTGAGGATCGGCCTGGCGTCGTCGTGGCTGGCCGCCCGTACCACCTGGCGCAGGGCGTCGGCGAGCGCCGCAGCATCGAGGGTGACCTCGTCGCCGGGAGCGTCGGCCACCCGGGGGAAGTCGTCGGCGGGGAGGAGGCGCACCGAGAACTGCGAGCGCCCCGAGGAGATGCGGGCCTCTTCGGCCTCGACCTCCACGTGCACCGCGCCGGGCTCGAGGGCACGGACGATGTCGCCGGCGAGGCGGGCGGGGACCACGGCGACGCCGTCGGACTGGCCCGACACGGTGACGTCGACGGTGATGGTCAGGTCGAGGTCGGAGCCGGTCAAGGTGAGGCGGTCACCCTCGAGGACGGCGCGCACGCCGGAGAGGACCGGAAGGGCACCACCCCGGCTCGACACGGCCCGGGTGGCGGTGCCGAGGGCCTCGACGAGGACGTCTCGCTCGCAGCGGAACTTCACGCGTCTCTTCTTCCTTCTCTAAGGAGTACTTGGCAAGGGAGGTAATAAGGGCTGTGGATTGGGGATGAGGTGCCATCGCCGCAGGTGGCAGGGTGCGCTGTTGTCCCGGCGTCGTCCCCAGGCTCCCACACCTGGGACCGGGTGGGGGTGACGGTGGGATGACTCCTGTGCACGCGACCCGCCTGCCCACAGGCTCGTCCCCAGGTCACCCCCATGGTTGTCCCTCGCGCGGGCACCACCCACGAGCGTCGTGGCCCGGGGGGTCCGGGGGGTCGCCGGTCAGCCATTGCGGATGCTCTGGATCAGCTCCGTGACCTGGTCGTAGATCTGGCGTCGCTCCTTCATGAGGGCGCCGATCTTCTCCACGGCGTGGATCACGGTGGTGTGGTCTCGTCCGCCGAACTCCCGGGCGATGGCCGGGTAGCTGAGGTCGGTCATCTCTCGGCAGACGTACATCCCGATTTGGCGGGCGGTGACGAGTGGGCGTCGCCGGCTCTTGCCGCAGATCTCCTCGACCGGGAAGTCGAACATCGCCGAGGTGGCGTCGAGGATGAGCTTGGCGGTGATGGTGCGGGGCTGGCTGTCGGAGAGGATGTCGCTGAGGACCTCCTTGGCCAGCTCGGCGGTGAGGGGCGCCCGGTTCAGGCTGGCGAAGGCCGACACCCGGATGAGGGCGCCCTCGAGCTCTCGGATGTTGTTGGTGATGTGGGTGGCGATGAACTCGAGGACCTCGGCGGGGATGTGGGTCGGCTCGCGCTCGGCCTTCTTTCGCAGGATGGCGAGGCGGGTCTCGAGCTCGGGGGGCTGGATGTCGGTGATGAGACCCCACTCGAAGCGGCTCCGGAGGCGGTCCTCGAGGGTGGCGATCGACCGCGGCGGCCGGTCGGAGCTGATCACGATCTGGCGGTTGGCCCCGTGGAGCTGGTTGAAGGTGTGGAAGAACTCCTCTTGGAGCCCCTCCTTGCCCTCCATGAACTGGATGTCGTCGACGAGGAGGACGTCGCTCTCGCGGTAGCGGCGCTTGAACGCCGTGGTGGTGTTGGTGCGGATGGCATCGACGAAGTCGTTCATGAACGCCTCGGTGGAGACGTAGCGCACGCTGTAGGCCGGGTAGTTCTGGGCCACGTAGTGGGCGATGCCGTGGAGCAGGTGGGTCTTGCCGAGGCCGGCCACGCCGTAGATGAACAGCGGGTTGTAGGAGCGGGCAGGGGTCTCGGCGACGGCGAGGGCGGCGGCGTGGGCGAAGCGGTTCGACGCCCCGGTCACGAAGTTGTCGAAGGTGTAGCGGGGGTTGAGCGCGGGCGGTCGGTGGTCACCGGGACCGGGGCGCGGCGACGCCCGTCGCTCGGTGGTCGGGCCGTCGGCGTCGCGCCCGAGCCCAGGAGGGGCGGGCTGGTCGAAGGAGCCCTGGTCGAACGCGGTGCTGATCGCTTCCGCGACGGGATCGGCGGTGCCCGCTCCCGGGAAGAGCTCCTCGGCGGCGGCGTCGGTGCGGACCTCGAGGGCCAGCCGCAGCTCGGGGGCACCGACCTCGGCGAGGGTCTGGTTCACGGCGTCGACCCAGCGGGCCTCGATGCGCTCCTTGACCAGGGTGGACGGCACGGCGACGGTGATCCGCTCGGCCGAGAGCCCCACCGGGGCCGACGAGGAGAAGCAGCTCTTCCACACCGCGTCGGGCACCCGGGTGCGCAAGGCATCGGTGCAGGCGCTCCACAACCGCTCCGCCTCGTCCACCAGCCTGAACGCCTCCCAGATGCTTCGACGGTCCACAACGTCATCCACAGCTGTGGATGGACGGATAGGTCGTCCGAACCCGGCGCCGCCACGCGGTCCGTTGGCTCTCCTGTGCCACCGCCGGAGTCGCTGCGCCGACGGCGGGCCGAACCCCTGTGGAGGACGACTGATGGGGGACGGTAGCACTGCCCCGTGGGGCCGGCGCAAGGGGCCTGTTCGGACGATCGCCGCGGCTGGCTTCGCTCCGGTGCCCGCGCGCGGTGTTGCCCGCCGGGGGGACCAGGTCGTAGCCTTCCCGACCAGGTGCGAGCACCGGGTCCGGCATCACGTCGCGCCCTGGGCCCCCACCGCCGTCCGCATGGACCCGGCCCACCCCTCGATCGCCCGGCGCCGAGGTCCATCCCGAGGAGGAACGCGTGAAGCGCACGTACCAGCCCAACGTCCGGAAGCGAGCGAAGAACCACGGGTTCCGCCACCGCATGTCCACCCGCGCAGGTCGGGCCATCGTCAAGGCCCGTCGCCGCAAGGGCCGCCACAAGCTCACGGCCTGAGACCGCCGGGTGACCCCTCGGGTGGCCACGACCTGGCGCGTCCGCGACCGGTCGGGCTTCGCCGATCTGCGCCGTCACGGCCGACGGTCTCGTGGGGGGCCGCTCACGGTAACGTGGGCACCCGGCCCGACCGGCGAGCCGCCCCGGGTGGCCTATGCCATCGGGAAACCGGTGGGGTCGGCCGTGACCAGGAACCGGGTCCGCCGGCGCCTTCGGGCGATCGTCAGCGAGCTGGCGACCGACCTGGAGCCGGGGACCTACCTGATCGCCGCTGCCCCTGCAGCAGCGGACCTGACCTTCGACGAGATGAGAGCGAGCGTGTCCACCGCCATCGCCGCCCTGCGGCCAGCGCCGACCGAGCCCCCGGGGGCACCGTGACCGCCGTGGCTGCCCTCCCCCGCCGACCGAGCATCGCAGCACGTGCCCTGGTGGCGGTGTTCCGGGTGTGGCAGCTGGTCCGTGCCGGCCGGCTCTCCCCCTGCCGCTTCCAGCCGACCTGCTCCGCCTACGGCATCGAGGCGGTCACCAGCCACGGCGCGCTGCGGGGCGGGGCCCTCACGCTCCGTCGTCTCGGTCGCTGCCACCCGTGGGGGCGCTACGGCTACGACCCCGTCCCCGTCCCCGAACCCCTCACCCCCGCCGACAAGTCGAAGGGCGCCCCCTAGTGTTCGAGTTCCTGGCCCAGATGCTGGCCTTCTTCTATGACCTGTGGCCTGGTTCCGGGTCCTACGGCGGGGCGATCGCCCTGTTCACGCTGGTGATCATGCTGGTGCTGACGCCGCTGTCGATCAAGACCACGAGGTCGATGATCGCCATGCAGCGGGTGGGCCCCGAGCTCAAGAAGCTCCAGGCCGAGTACAAGGACGATCGCGACGCGCTCAACCGCGAGATGATGGCGTTCTACAAGGAGAACAACATCAACCCGTTCGCCTCGTGCCTGCCGCTCCTGCTGCAGATGCCGGTGTTCTTCGTCCTCTACCAGGTGCTCATCGGCCTCACCCGCCGGGCCGCCGACGGCAACTTCAACCCGAAGTACCTCGAGGACGACACCGGTCCGCTGGCGATGGCCCTCCGCGGCACCGACCGGATGATGTCGATGGGCATGGACCTCTCGCAGAGCGCCTGGCGGGAGCTGACGGTCGAGGGCCTGCTCACGGCCCTGCCGTTCATCGTGCTGGTGGTGCTGGTGGTGCTGACCGCCTTCATCCAGCAGCGCCAGATCATGGGCCGCAACCCCGCGGCCGCCTCCAACCCGCAGCAGCAGATGATCGGCAAGATCATGCCCTTCATCTTCATCCCCATCTCGGTGACGCTCCCTGCTGGCGTGGTCGTCTACTTCTTCGTCTCCAACGCGGTCCGCATCGGCCAGCAGGCGCTGGTCACTCGCCTCGAGTACCGGGGCGACAAGGCGCCCGGCGCCACCGCCGCCAACGGCACGAACGGGGCCATCGACGCAGCGTCGACCGAAAAGGCCGACAAGGACAAGAAGGCGCAGCCCGACACCAAGGACGCCAAGGGGTCGAAAGACACGAAGGGTGCTGCTAGCCCCACGAAGGGTGCGGGCAAGGCCCGCGCCAACGGCAGCGGCCGGCCCGGCGGCACCTCCCGCACCGGCGGCGGGCATCCCCGCAGTCGCAAGAAGAAGAAGAGGAAGTAGCTCCCATGGAATGGGTCGAGACCACCGGACGCACGCTCGAGGAGGCCAAGGACGCCGCCCTCGACCAGCTCGGCGTCGACGAGGCCGAGGCCGAGTTCGACGTCGTCGAGGAGGCGAAGAGCGGCCTGTTCGGCCGTGTTCGCTCGGAGGCGCGCGTCCGAGCCCGGGTGCAGCCCACCACGCCCCGGCCGAAGGTCGAGCGGCGTGACCGGCGGCGGACGTCTTCGAAGGACGCCGCCCCGAAGACCGCCTCCCCAAAGGACGCAGCGACCACCGACGAGGCGCCGCCGCCGCCCGACGACGCCCCGGCGCCACGCGGGCGCGGCCGTGCAGCGGCGGGCCGCGCGCGCGGTGGGCGCGGTGGGCGTGGGGATGACAAGGTGGAGAAGGCCGAGACGCCGCGAGCCAGCAGGGCCGTGCGCGATGACGAAGGGACCGACGTGGACACCGACATCGACGAGGCGACGCTCGAGGAGCAGAGCGAGGCGCTCCGCACCTTCCTGGACGGCCTGGTGGAGGCCTTCGGCCTCGACGGGGCCACCGAGGTCGACGAGGTCGACGACGACACCCTCGAAGTCCGCGTGGTGGGCGACGATCTCGGCCTCCTCATCGGGCCGAAGGGTCAGACCCTCAATGCCGTCCAGGAGCTCGCCCGCACGATCGTCATGAAGGGGCCGGGCCGTGGTGCTCGCGTCCGGGTCGATGTGGGTGGCTACCGGGAGCGCCGCCGTGAGGCCCTGGAGCGCTTCACCCTCCAGGTCGCCGAGCAGGTCAAGGAGTCGGGCACGCCGACCTCGCTCGAGCCGATGAGCCCTCCCGACCGCAAGGTCGTGCACGACACCGTGAACACCATCGAGGGCGTCAGCACGATCTCCGAGGGCGAGGACGACCGTCGGCGGGTCGTGATCCTGCCTGACGACGAGGGCTGACCACGGCCCCCTCCCCCAGCGGGCCCGGCGAGGTGGTCGACCGCGAGCTCCTCGCGGTGCTCGAGGAGTCGCGGCGGCTGGGGTTCCTCGGGCCCGGCCCGGTGGAGGCTCATGTGGCCCACGCCGCGGCCTTCCTCCCCTTGTTGCCCGCTGAGGGGCGCCTCGTCGACCTGGGCAGCGGTGGCGGGTTGCCCGGCCTGGTCCTGGCCCGAGCCCGTCCGGCGCTCGAGGTGGTCCTCCTCGATGCCCACCAGCGGCGCACCGCCTTCCTGGTCGACGCCCTGGACCGGCTCGACCTGGCCACCCGCGCCGTCGTGGTCGCCGATCGTGCAGAGGTCGTAGGCCGATCGGTCGACCATCGCGGGGCAGCCGCGTGCGTGGTGGCACGAAGTTTCGGCCCCCCGCCGGTGACCGCCGAGTGCGCCGCTCCCCTGCTGGCGCTCGGCGGCCGCCTGATCGTCAGCGAACCTCCGGCGAGCGAGGTCGGCGACCGCTGGCCCCCCGACGGGCTGGCAGAGGTGGGGATGACCGTGGCCCAGGTGGTCGACGGACCGCCCCGCCTCGTGGTCCTGACCCAGGAGCAACCTTGCCCAGATCGCTTTCCCCGCCGCACCGGCATCCCCGCCAAACGGCCGCTCTGGACCACCGCTGCCGCATCGTCTGGTTGACCGGTTCGCGTCGCTGGTGACCGTTGCAGGGGTTCCACGTGAAACGCGCGTCTCGCGCATTCCCGCCGTGGTGTGCCACGTGAAACGCGCGACCCTGATGCTGGGGCCTTGGGGCCGATACGTTCCACGTGAAACCGGTCGGCGGGAGTGCACGCCCCTCTCCGCCATGTTTCACGTGAATCCGAGTGGCGACACGGCGGCATCTCCGCCCCGATCGCGGGACGGTCCTTGCGTTGCACGTCCCCAGCCACCAAGATCCCCCGGTGGACGAAAGCCCCAGAGACCAAGCGGAACGCGGGCGAGCCATCTTCGAGCGGCTTCGCGGTGACACCCATGCAGACCAGGCCGTGAGCGGCGAGCGAGGCGGAGCGGCGACGACAGGGGAGACCAACGGCGAGCACCCTGCCGCGCCAGTGTCGGACGACCAGCCCGGGGCCGAGGCGGCCGGAGCGTCAGAGGCCTCGCCGGATGGTGCCGGGCCCACGCGCGGCGACGAGCTGGCGGCGGCGATCGCCACCACCGGGGTCGCTGCCACCCCACCCCCGGCCACCCGCCCGCCGTCGGCTCGGATCCCCGGCGGGGTCGACCTGGATGCCGAGGACGCGACGGACCAGGCCGGCGCGCCGGCCACCGGCTTCGCCCGGCCGCTCCCCCGGATCATGGCCATCGCCAACCAGAAGGGCGGCGTGGGCAAGACCACCACGGCGGTGAACCTCGGCGCCTGCCTGGCGGAGCTGGGGTACCGCGTCCTGGTGTGTGACCTGGACCCCCAGGGCAACGCCTCGACCGGTCTCGGGCTCAACCCCCGCAACCTCGAGCGCTCGATGTACGACGTGATCCTCAACGATCTCCCCATCGAGGACTGCGTGGAGCCCTCGTCGGTGAAGAACCTCTTCGTTGCCCCTGCCAGCCTCGACCTGGCGGGCGCCGAGATCGAGCTGGTGCCGGCGTTCAGCCGAGAGCTGCGGCTCAAGCGGGCACTGGCCGCCGTAGCGGATGACTACGACTTCGTGCTCATCGACTGCCCGCCCTCGCTCGGGCTCCTCACCGTCAACGGCCTCGCCGCCGCCACCGAGGTGGTGGTCCCCATCCAGTGCGAGTACTACGCCCTCGAGGGCCTGGGTCAGCTGCTCCGCAACGTCAACCTGGTGCAGCGCAACCTCAACCCGAGCCTCGAGGTCAGCGCCATCATCTGCGTCATGTACGACGCCCGCACCAAGCTGTCGGACCAGGTGGTCTCCGAGGTGCGGCAGCACTTCGGGCCAAAGGTCTGTCGCAACGTCGTCCCGCGCACGGTCCGCCTCTCCGAGGCCCCGTCGTTCGGGCAGCCGATCATCGCGTTCGATCCGACCTCGCGCGGGGCCATCGCCTACCGCGAGCTGGCCAAGGAGGTGAGCGGTGGCACGCCGCAGCGGACTCGGTAAGGGCCTGGGGGCGCTCATCCCGCCCGAGGCCATCGACGGGGGAGCGGGGACCGAAGCGTCGAGCCTCCGTGAGGTGGCCGTCGCCAATGTACGGCCCAACCCCCACCAGCCCCGGAACCACTTCGACGAGGAGTCCCTGAGCGCCCTGGCCGCCTCGGTGCGGGAGCTGGGGGTCCTCCAGCCTCCGCTGGTGCGGGTCCTGGGCGACGGGGCCTATGAGCTCATCGCCGGTGAGCGGCGGTGGCGGGCGGCCAAGCGCGCTGGACTGACCACGATCCCGGTGCTGGTCAGGGAGGCGGACGACCTTTCGTCACTCGAGCAGGCGGTGGTCGAGAACCTCCACCGTCAGGACCTCAACCCGTTGGAGGAGGCAGCGGCCTACACCCAGCTCATCGAGGACTTCTCCCTGACCCACGACCAGCTGGCCACCCGGGTGGGCAAGAGCCGCGCCGCCATCACCAACACCCTCCGGCTGTTCCAGCTGCCCCCGTCGATCCAGCGCCTGGTGGCCGAAGGACAGCTCTCCGCTGGCCACGCCCGCTCGCTGCTGGGCACGCCCGACCGGGCCTTCCAGGAGAGCCTGGCCAAGCGCGTGGTCGCCGAGGGGCTCTCCGTGCGGGCCACCGAGGAGGCCGTGCGCGCCCGGACCGGCGCGCCCGGCGCCGGCGCGCGCCCCCCACGGACGGCGCCCGGACTCCGCCAGCCCGGCATGCACGAGCTCGAGGAGCTGCTCTCGGAGCACCTCGAGACGCGCGTGAGGGTCGAGGAGGGCGCCAAGAAGGGGCGAGTGGTGATCGAGTTCGCTGACCTCGACGACCTCGAGCGCATCTACCGGGCGATGACCGAGCCGGGCGGCGGCTGAGGCCGGTCAGGGGGTCCTCGGCGGCTCATCCCCGGGGGTCATCCACAGGCTAGACCCCAGGGTGAGGGTTGCTCGACGTCGAGCGGAGGTCGAGCATCCCCACCCTGTGCCCAAAGCTGTGGATAACGTTGGGAAAAGCCTCTGACCTGGGTGTTTACAGGAACTCGGCGAGCTCCTCGAGCAGCTGCGCCTTGCCCTTTGCGCCCACGAGGCGCTTTTTGGGCTCCCCGTCCTTGAACACGATCAAGGTGGGGATGCTCATGACCTCGAAGCGGCGAGCCACGTCGGGGTTGTCATCGACGTTGAGCTTCGCGACCTTCAGCTTGCCGGCCTGCTCGGACGCGATCTCGTCGAGGACCGGGGCGATCATCTTGCACGGCCCGCACCACTCGGCCCAGAAGTCGACGAGGACGGCTTCGGAGCTGCTCTTGACCTCCTCGTCGAAGGTTGCATCGGAGACGGTCACGGTGTCAGCCATGGAAATGCCTTTCGTTGGTCGGGGGGGTCGTTGGTCGGGGGGTCGATCGGGGGGTGGTGCGGTCGGGAAGGCGAGGGCACGGCGCCGGTCACCAGTTGGTCGCGGTCTCGGCGATGTTGTCGGGGGCGTCGCCCACCGCCTCGAGCCAGCGCTCGGCGTCGATGGCCGCCATGCAGCCCGAGCCGGCGGCGGTGATCGCCTGGCGGTAGGTGTGGTCCTGCACGTCGCCGCAGGCGAAGACGCCCTCGATGTTGGTCTCGGTGCCACCGGGGCGGGTGATCAGGTACCCGTTGTCCTCCATGTCGAGGATGCCCTTGAACAGGTCGGTGTTGGGGCGGTGGCCGATGGCCACGAAGAGCCCGCCGACCTCGAGCGTGTGGCGCTCGCCGGTCTGGGTGTGCTCCACCACGGCACCCTCGAGCCGGGTCTCGCCGAGGAGGTCGACCACGGTGTGGTTCCAGAGGAACTCGATCTTGTCGTTCTTGAAGGCGCGCTCCTGCATGATCTTGGAGGCGCGCAGCTCGTCGCGGCGGTGCACGAGGGTGACCTTGTCGGCAAACTTGGTGAGGAACAGCGCCTCCTCGAGGGCGGAGTCGCCGCCACCCACCACGGCGATGTCCTGGCCGCGGAAGAAGAACCCGTCACAGGTTGCGCAGGTGGAGAGGCCGTGGCCGAGCAGGCGGTCCTCGGCCTCGAGGTTGAGCATCAGGGACTGGGCGCCGGTGGAGACGATGATGCTGCGCGCCTGGTAGGTGGGCTCGGGGGCCTCGGGGTTGCCCACCCACACCGAGAACGGGCGCCGGGAGAAGTCGACCCGGGAGACCTTCTCGGTGACGTACTCGGCGCCGAAGCGGGCGGCCTGCGACCGGAAGTTGACCATGAGCTCGGGCCCCATGATCCCCTCGACGAAGCCCGGGTAGTTCTCGACCTCGGTGGTCAGCATCAGCTGCCCGCCGGGCTGGTCGCTGGTGGACGACGGCTCACCCTCGACGACCAGCGGCGCCAGGTTGGCCCGGGCAGCGTAGATCGCGGCGGTGAGGCCGGCGGGGCCGGAACCGATGATGATGACGTTGCGTACGTCGGGCACGGGGGGGCTCACTTCTTGTCGGTGGTGCGCTTCCCCCACAGGAACAGCCCGGCGAGCGTGAAGATTCCGCCCACGATTGCGTGGGCCGACCAGACGTCGCCGGGGATGGCGATGTCGAGGGCCCGCACGGCGGCGATCGAGAGGAGCACCGCCGCGGTGATGCCGAGGAAGGCAGCCACGATCCCGTAGACGACGATGCGGGAGATCCGTTCAACGGGCTCGGTGGTCTTGGAGCGGACGCCGGTGACGACGCGCTCGATGGTGTCGGCGGTCTGGGTCACCCAGTCGTCGCCGGCGTGGGCATCCGCCGGCGCCGGGTGGGCGCGAGTCGTCGTTGATCCCGTGGCTGCCATGGCGCGCAGCCTACCCTCGCGCCGTGCGTCGAACCCTTGCCGCCGTGGCCGCCGTGGCCGCCGCCGCCCTTGCCGCGCTCATCCTTGGTGAGTACGAGTACGTCGGGTACGTGCCGATCGTGGCCGGGCTGGTCGTCGGCCTGCTGGTCGCCGAGGTCCTGGTCTCGCTCGGCCGCTGGCGGGCCTGGCCGGCCGCGGCGCTGGCCGCTGCCCTCAGCGCCGGGGCCCTTGTCTGGGGCGGCTGGATCACGTCGGGGAAGGGCCTCGAGCCCTACCCGGCCTGGGCGTGGGCCGGGGCCGCTCTGGCTGCCCTCGCCGCCGCGGTGCGAGCCCGCCCTACCGAGGGCTGAACGACGAGACCAGCCGGACCTCGCAGCCGGCGGTCTCCAGGACGACCACGCGCAGGCTCATCCGCTCGTCGCCGTCGACGTCGAAGGCGTAGATCACCGCCGCGGCGCCGTCGAAGCGGGCTCGGGCCCGGTACCTGAGGGCCCCGAGGCCGTCGTCGAGCTGCCGCGCTTCCTCGAGGCAGGTGTCGCCAGGCTCGGCGGCGCTGCGCTGCGGGGTGGTGAGCTCCCGGGACTCGGCATCATCGGAGGTCATGGCGTTCATCCCGTCGTCCGCCAGGTCTCCATCCTCGCCGGCCGCCGCAGTCTCGCCGTCTCGCAGTGCCGACTGGACCGGGATGCGCAGGTCGCTGCGGGCGTGGAGGTCGCCGAGGTCGCCGCCGTCGACCACCGAGGGGCCCGCCGTCGGCGATGCCTCCATGGTGACGCTGTCGTCGTCGCCTCCGTCCATGCCGCGGACCAGGCCGACCCCGAGGATGAGCGCGGCCAGGCACGCTGCGGACACCAGCCACACCGGTGCCGGCCGGCGTCGTCGAGGCGCCAGTGTGACCACGCCGGTGCGGCGAGCCGGCTCGGCCGGGGCGGCGGCGATGGCGGCGGCGATGGCCCGCTCCCTCGTCTCGTCGTCGGGCGCGGGCGGCGGGTCGGCCACCGCCCGGGCGGCGTGGCGCAGCGCCTCGAGCCGGCCCTCGCAGGCATCGCACGCTCCGGCGTGATCACCCGTCTGGGGCATTGCCTCGCCGTCGATGAGCGCGCTGAGGGCCTCGTCGTCGAGGTGGGGCCCGGGAGGCTGGGGGACGGTGGAGGTCATGGCTGTGAAGTGGGACGTCGCTCGGACCCGTCGTGGTTCCCGGCGAGGCGGTCCGCCAGCTGGCCGCGGCCCCTGGCGATCCGGGATCTCACGGTGCCCGCGGGGATGTCGAGGACCTCGGCCATCTCGGCGTAGTCGAGGCCGCAGAGATCGCGGAGGACCACCGCGGTACGGAACTCCAGAGGGAGGGCGGCCAGGGCGGTGTCCACGTCGATCCCGGCTGCCACGGCGTCGGCGACATCCCGTGTGGCCCGGGCGGCCAGGTCGGGGCCCTCGGCCTCGAGCCCGCTGACCGGGCGGCGGGATCGGCGACGCAGCTCGTCGAGGCACGCGTTGGTGGTCACCCGGTATGCCCACGTGCTGAACGCGGCGCGGCCGTCGAAGCGGGACAGGCCTCGGACGATGGCGATCAGTGCCTCCTGGGTGGCGTCGGCCGCGTCGGCCGCGTTGCCGCACATGCGGTGGCACAGAGCGGCGATCCGGTCGTGGTGGCGGCGCAGGAGGGCGTCCAGGGCCTCCTGGTCGCCGTCGCGAGCTCGCTCCACGAGCTCGACGTCGGTCGCGTCACCCACCCCCGCAGCGATGGGGCGGAGCATAGGCACGCCGGCGGCGCTGCGGGGTGACCGGCCGGCGTGGTCGCCTCAGCCCCGGAGCGTCACGTCAGCGATGGCGGTGGAGAACCGGGGACCGACGGAGCCGTCCCCGAGGTCGGTGATCCAGATGAGGACCGCCGAGCCCTCAGCTCCTCCGAGATCGAAGCGGACGTCGCCGGCGATGTCACCCTGGTTGGTCACCGGCTCGCCCCATCCCGCTAGGTCGGTGGCGGTCCCGTCGCCCACGTAGACCTGGGCCGACCACCCCTGGGTGGGCGAGACGACATCGAGTCGCTTCAGCGCCCTCGGCCCTTCACCCTGCAGGATCATGCCCACACCGTCCTTGAGCCTGGCCACGTCGCGGTCGTTGTAGCGCTCGGTCCGCCACGAGGTGGTGGGGTCGCCGTCGGTGATCAGGCCGACGTCGTCGTCGTTCTCCCAGCCGTCGCCGGTGGGGTCGAAGGCAGCCGGCACCACGGGCAGGGCGGTTGCGCTGCGGGAGCTGCCGGGGTTGACCGAGGATCCCGCCCGCCCCACGGCGTCGAAGAGGTCGCGCCCGATCTCGGTCTGGCCCACGAGCGACCCGACGAGGCCGAGCGTGGCCGCGACCACCAGGATCAAGACGGCGGGGACCAGCCACGAGCGCTCGCTCTGGGCGAAGCCTGGCGCGGCGGCCGGGCCGGGTCCGGAGACGGCGCCGCCGGCGAGCGCTGTTTGGTCGCGGGCGACCGCCGCGGTGGCGTCGACCCCGTCGTCGTCGGCGCGGCTCAGGTCGGCGGCGGTGATGGCGGCGCCCATTGCAGCGGCATCGGGGTGGCGCAGCCCAGGGTCGCGGGACATGGCACGGAGCACGACCTCCTCGAGGTCGCGGGGGACGCCGGCCCGGATCTGGCGAGGACGGAGCGGTTCGGTCGTGAGCCGGGCGACCGCGGTGGCGGTGGCGTTCTCGCCGGCGAAGGGCGGCCGGCCGCACAACATCTCGTAGAGCACGATCCCGAGCGCGTAGACGTCGGAGCGGGCATCGACCGGCGTCCCCTCCACCTGCTCCGGGGAGAGGTACTTGGCCGTGCCCACCACCTGGCCGACCTCGGTGAGGTCGTGGCTGGCCTCGGCGGCCTTGGCGATTCCGAAGTCGGTGACGAGCACCCGACCGTCGGCCGAGAGCAGGATGTTCCCCGGCTTGACGTCACGGTGGACGAGGCCGCCCTGATGGGCGTGGTGCAGGGCGGTGGCCACCTGGGCGGCGATGTCGGCCGCCTGCCGTGCCTGCAGCGCCCCGTGCTCGTCGAGGACCTGGCGCAAGGTGGAGCCCCGCACCAGCTCCATCACGATGGCCTCGGTCCCGTCGTCGCTGCAGGTGTCGTAGATGGAGACGATGTGGGGGTCGGAGAGCCGGGCGGCGGAGATGGCCTCCTGGCGGAACCGGGTGACGAAGGCCTCGTCGGCCGCCAGGTGGGGGAGGAGCACCTTGACCGCGACCGGGCGTGCCAGCACCTCGTCGGTGGCTTCCCAGACCTCGGCCATGCCCCCGCGCGCCAGGCGCCGGTCGAGGCGGTAGCGGCGGGCGATGGTGGCACCGGGCTCCAGGTGCGTGCCGCTGGCGGGGGGAGGGGGGTGCTCCATGGTGATGCCACTCACGGTACCCCCGCGGCTGCACCGCGATCCGCGGCGCCGGGGTCCCCGCACGTTGCGGGATCGCCGGGGATCGCCGCCGGCCGGGTCAGGTGCCGGACGGGACCTGGAACGTGACGCCCATGACACGGGCGCCGCCGTGGACGCCGATGGTGGCGCCGATCTCCCCGACGTGGATCTGGTCGCGGGGGTGGTGCTCGGCGAGCATGTCGAGCACCTGGTCGAGCTCGTCGGGGGCGTTGCCGTGCATCAGGCCGAGGCGCTCCACGCCTTGGGGCTGCTCGGCCACCTTTTCGACGAGGGCCTTGAGCGCCTTCGAGCGGGTGCGGGGCTTGCCCGCCTCCTCCACCACGCCGGTGCTGATGTCGATGAGGGGCTTGATCGAGAGCAGCGACCCGATCATGGCCTGGGCTCCCCCGATGCGCCCGCCCTTGCGGAGGTTGTCGAGGGTGTCGAGCGCGCCGTAGACCCGCGTTCGGGGAACCATGCCCTCCACCAGGGCGACGATCTCGGCGGCGTCGCGACCGTCGCGGGCGGCCTCGGCCGCCGCCACGACCTGGCTACCGAGGCCCCAGGTGATCGAGCGCGAGTCGACGAGGCGGATGTCGTGGCCCTCGAGGGCGCGGGCGGCGTTCTGCGCCGACTGCATGGTGGCCGAGAGACCCGAGGAGATGTTGATGCACACCACGGCTTCGGCTCCGCCGTCGAGGGCGGAGCGGAAGGCGGCCTCGAACGCGCCCGGCGACGGGGCCGCCGTCTCGGGTAGCACGTCGGCGGCGGCGAGCTTGGCGTAGAACTCGGCCGGGCTGAGGTCCTTGCGGTCGACGTACTCGTCCGCGCCGAAGCGGATCGTCAGCGGCACCACCTCGACCCCGAGGGCCGCGGCCTCCTCGTCGGTCAGGTCGCAGGCGCTGTCGGTCACCACTCGCACGGCCATCGGTGCTCTCCCCGGGTTCGGTCCTCGTCAGGGCGACGTTACAACGGCGATCGTCGTCCGCCCCACGGCGCTCACCGGCTCAGGCGCCGCGTGACGCCCCCGACGAGGGCGCGCGCCTCGGGTACGCCGAGGGCGGTGGTGGCCGTGAGGTACATCAGCCCGCTCGGCCCACCGACGAGGGCGAGGGCGACGACGGGGTGGAGGTGGTCGACGAGCGGACGGCCGAACAGCGCTACCGCCCCCGCCCCTGCCGTCGCGAGGAGGATCCGCCCGAGGTGGCCCCCGCCGAGCCGGACCTGGCCGACCGAGGCGGTGAGCCGACGTCGCAGCAGGGCCAGCTCGACCCAGGCCGTCATCCCCGAGGCGAGCGCCAGGCCCACGGCACCGAGCCGGAGGATGACGCCCCCGGCGACCCTGACCCCTTCTGGCAGGGGAGCCAGCGGGGCCGGGAGCTCGTCGAAGCCTGCGAGGCCCACGAGGCCGGTGCCGTCGAGCACGATCCGGTCGAGCTGGAACATCAGCACCACGCCCAGGCCCGCGGCCAGGGCGACCCGGAGCGCGGCGACCCGTGCAGGGGTCCGGGTGTCGCCGAGGGCGTAGAGCGTGCTCTGCAGGAGCCGGCTCGAGGTGGTGGCGAGGAGGCCGATGGTGAAGGCCGCCAACACGTACCAGACCAGCACCGTCTCGGCGAGCCCGAAGCGACCCGTCCGGAGCAGCGCCCCCACCACCAGGTCGCCGAGCACGAGGTACACCATCGAGACGGGCACGACGAAGAAGGCGACCCGGGCCAGGCCGGACTCGACTCGCTCCTGCCAGGTGGCGAGCGCCTCCTCCGTGGGTGCGTCGAGGCGGCTGAGCTCGGGCAGCTCGGCGGCGGCGACGCTCATGCCGAAGAGGCTGATCGGGAGGAGGTAGAAGACCTGTGCGTAGCCGAGGGCCGACACCGCGCCGACCGCCAGGAGGCTCGCCAGGAGCAGGTCGAGGTAGGCAGACAGCTGGACGACGCCCCGCCCGAGCACCACCGGCACGAAGCGGCGCACGATCGTCCGCACGCCGGGGAGGTCGGTGCGCAGGCTGGGACGCAGGTGGCGAACGAGGCGGACGACGGTGGGCACCTGCACGAGCAGCTGCAGGACCCCTCCGGCGAAGGCGCCCCACGCCAGACCGATCGCCAGGCCCTCCTGGCTGAAGCCGCGCATGCCGAGCGCGACCAGCACGCCGATCTGGGCGGCGTTCCAGAGCACCGGCGCCACATAGGAGAGGAAGAACCTGCGGTGGCTGTTGAGCACCCCGAGGCACCATGCCGAGAGCACCAGGATCCCGATGCCGGGCGTGAGGATCCGGGTGAGGGTGACGGTCAGCTCGAGGCGCTCGGGGGTCCCGGCGAAGCCGGGAGCGAGCGCGAGGGTGATGGGCCGGGCGAACACCACGCCGATCAGCACCAGGAGGCCGGCCACGGCGGCGAGGAGGCCGGCGATGGCGCCGGCGACCTTCCCGGCCTCCTCCTCGCGGCCCTCCTCGAGCAGGCGGGCGTAGACCGGGATGAACGATGCCGACAGCACCCCTTCGCCCAGCAGGTTCTGCATCAGGTTGGGGATGCGCAGTGCGGCCCGGAAGGCGTCAACGGCCATGCCCACGCCGAGCTCGGAGGCGATCACCCGCTCGCGGACCAGGCCGGCGAGGCGGCTGAGCATGATCCCGGAGGCCACGAGGGCCGACGCCCGCCGGCCCGACGGTGCGGGTTCGGCCGGCTCCCGTGAGGTCTGGTCGGCGGGCGGGTCGGGAGCGGCGTCGCCGGCGTTCACGCCGTCTCGTCGGCCGTCGGGTCCACCAACCGCTGGTCGCGCCGGGCGGTCCGCCAGTGCCGGGCCCACCAGACGAGGAGGAAGAGGCCGGCACCGACGGACAGGACCACCCCCACGCCAGAGGCGACGGTGGAGCGGATGGTGACCCGGCTGCCACCCACGTCGAGGCCGCCGTCGACCGAGCGCAGCTCGATGCGCAGCGGGAAGTCACCGGAGGTGCGGGTACGGACCTGGAGCGAGACCGCGGTGTTCCCCGGCTCGAGGGTGAGCTCGCGGTGCAGGCGGGACCGGTTGTCGCCGAGCGCGTCTCCTTCGGTGAACTCGAGCTTGTCGCTCGCCAGTCCGAGGACCACGGTCACCGGGTACGGGTTGTGGTTGCGGAGCGTCAAGGGGATGGTGCCTTCCCGTGCGGTGAGGCGGTAGCTGCCGCGGTCGAGCACCTGGATCCGGTCGAGGACGTCGCCGAGGCGGCCACGGCTGGCGGTGACGTAGGCGTGCCGTCGGTCGGCGTCGAGCCGCTGAGACTCGGCGACGAGGAGGAGCTGGTCGAGGAGCTCCACGTCGGGGTTGGCCCTCCCGGTCATCGTCACGAGCGACTCGACCGACCGACGGAGACGGTCGAGCTCGTCGCGCCCCGTACCGGGCGACGGTGCGCCACCGGTCGTGAGCTGCCGGACCACCGCGTCGCCCCCATCCTCGAGCACGGTGACGTCGGCCAGCAGCTCGTCGACGGTGACGGGTGCGAGGGTCGGGATGGAAGAGATGCTCGTCAGGACGGTGGCGAGGAACGTCGGATCGGGCTCCCAGTCCCGCGGTGGGTGCACCACGACCCCACGGACCTGCCCTGGCCGGTCACCGAAGATCACTGCGAGGTCGGCGATGAGGTGGTGGGCGGCGAGGACTTGGTCGTCGCCGTCGGAGAAGTGGGCGGCGAGGCCGGACTCGGCAGCAGCGGCGACGACGCGGCGGCCTCGGCCGGCCTCGACGAGGAAGGGGCGGGCGAGGGTCAACCCGGCTGTCACCCGAGCCGGCAGCGGTTCCAGCTCGTCTTCGGCCACGACGAGCTGGTCGACGCCCGTGCGCCGGAGGCGGGTCACGTCGTCGTCATCCAGCGAGTCGAGGGTGACGAAGGTGCGGGGGTCGGGCCGCACGCCGAGAAGGTCGTCGACGATGTCGATCCCGTGGCTGCGCTGGGCGCCGACCATGTCGGCGAGGGCGGGGTCGAGCAGGGTCCCGAGGGAGAGGTCCACGTACGACCGGGCGATCACCTGGCCGCCCTGGTCGATCGTCGTCCGGAGGTCGTCGAGGGCTTCCTCGTCGCCGAGGGTGCGCAGCGCCTCGAGCGTCTCGGGGGTCGGGGCGAGGGTGACTGCTGCCCCGCTGACCCCGGCCAGGGCGCTCGCCACGTCAGCGAGTCGCCGCCGGTCCTCGCCGGGCAGGTCGGTGGTGCCGTCGGGCTGGAGCCCCGGTTGGGCCGAGAGGGGGAGCACCCAGGCGACCGAGAGCGGCGGGAGGTCGGTGGCGGAGGGGACCCGGACGAGGTGGGTCGTGAAGGAGTCGATCGCCGGTCCACCGCGCTCGTGGAGCGACACCGCCACCGGGTAGACGCCGTGGGCGAGGTCGGGGAGGGGCTCGGCGCCGACGTTGTCGGGCGCCCCGGGGAGCGAGAAGACCACGGGGACGGCGCCAGCGGCGTCGAAGCGGAGGGGCACCGTCGACCGAGCGACCCTCCTGCCGAGGAGCGACCCATGGACCGTGCGGGCGAACTGTGATCGGGACGTGACCGCGGCGTGGACGGTGGCGGTGAGCTGGAGGTCCTGGGGGGATCGGATGCGGTCGACGTCGACCCGCAGCACGAAGGTGTTGCCGTCGCCGATCCACGACCGCTGGGAGGCGAGGGCGATCCGGCCGGACGGCGAGCGCTGGGCTTCGGCGGGAGCGGCCACGAGCCCACCAAGGGTCAGTGCGAGGAGCGCGGCCGCTCCCGCCACCTGACGCCTCACCCGGTCAGCTCCCGGTCCGGGAGCCGCCGTGCGAGGACGGCGAGGCCGGATGGTTGCAGGTCGAACCCGAGACGCTCGTAGAGGTCGAGGGCTCGGCCGTTGCCCACCTGGGTGTTGACCACCGCCCGCCGGGCGCCACGTCGGCGCATCCAGTGCAGCCCGTCGAGCACCAGGGCTCGCCCATGGCCTCGGCCCCAGGCGGCGGGGTCGACGGCGACGCGCTGGAGGTAGCCCTGCCGTCCGGCGAGGCCCGACACCGCGTAGCCGGTGAGGGGGTTTCGGCCTGCGACCCGGAACCGGGAGACGGGCGTGGCGTGCAGGGCCTCCGTCAGCCCCGAGGTGTCGAGCTGCCAGAACGGGCTGAAGGCCAGCGCGTCGACCTCGAGCGCACGGCCGCGGTCGGTTCGCCACCCGCGCCGAAGCGGCACCACCGGCCGAGGGACGAGCGATGGGAGGTCGTCGAGGTCGTGGCTCAGGAGGTGGAGCTCCTCGCGGACCTCGAAGCCGGCCGCCACGAAGCCCTCCCGCTCCGGTGCGGCCAGGGCGCCGGTCACGACCTCGGCGTAGCCGCGCCGCGCGAGCAGGGAGCAGCACCACCGCACCATGTCGGCGGTGGGCGGGGGGGTCTCGGACACGGGCGCCAGGTAGGCGACCCGGGCGTCACCACGCCAGGGCCCCACCCGGAGCCGCTCCGGCCCCCGTCGCACGACGTCGAGCCCACGCACCGCTGCGAGCGTATCGATGCGCGGGCGCCCACCGGGCGGCGGTGCGTCAGCGGCGCCCCCGGTAGCCTCGAAGCCTTGCGACTGCTGCTCTCGACCTCCGAGCGCTTCGCCGACCACGACAACGGTCGAGGCCACCCCGAGCGGCCCGCTCGCCTCGACGCGGTCCTGGCGGGCATCGCCACCGCCGGCGTCGACGACGCCCTCATCCGGGTCGTGCCCCGCCCCGCCACCCGGTCCGAGCTCGAGCTCGCCCACCCGCCGGACTTCCTGGACGCCTTGGCCCGGTTCTGCGAGGCGGGTGGCGGCGCCATCGACGCCGACACCGTGGCGGTCCCGGCGTCGTGGGACGCCGCCGTGCTCGCCGCCGGCGCCGGCCCCGACGCCGTCGAGCGCCTCGACCGGGGCGAGGCCGACGCGGCCTTCTGCGTGGTGCGCCCCCCCGGCCACCACGCCATGCCCACCCGGGCGATGGGCTTCTGCCTGGTCAACAACATCGCCGTGACCGCCGGGGTCCTCGCCGAGCGGGGCGAGCGGGTGCTGGTGCTCGACTGGGACGCTCACCACGGCAATGGGACCCAGGCGGTGTTCTACGCCGACCCGCGCGTCCTCTACGTGTCGCTGCACGAGTTCCCGCTCTTCCCCTTCACCGGCCGGCTGGGCGACACCGGGGTCGGTGAGGGCGCGGGCACGACCCTCAACCTCCCGATGCCAGCGGGCCTCACCGGCGATGTCGCGCTGGCCGCCCTCGACGAGGTGGTGGCGCCGGTGGTGGAGGGCTTCGCCCCGACCTGGCTCCTGGTGTCGGCCGGCTTCGACGGCCACCGGGCCGACCCCCTCACCGGCCTCGGGCTCTCGAGTGGCGACTTCGCCGACCTGACCCGCCGCTCGCTCTCGTTCGCCCCGCCGGGCCGACGCATCGCCTTCCTCGAGGGCGGCTACGACCTCCAGGCGCTCGCCGACTCGGCAGGCGCCTTCGCGGCGGCGTTGACCGGGGCCGACCACCGCCCGGAGGCGGCAACGTCGGGGGGCCCGGGACGCCACGTGGTCGACGCCGCCGTCACCGCGCTGGCCGCCCGCTGAGGCCGGACCCTCATGTCTGGCAGCCACCCTGCCGATGAGGTCCGGGTGAGCACCACCGCGCCCGAGGTCGTCGAGTTCGACGACGACGCCGAGATCGACGTCCTGCTGGAGCACCTGTGCCGCCTCCAGGGCTCCGACCTGCACATCAAGGCCGGCTCGCCGCCCTACGTGCGCGTCGATGGTCGCCTGCAGCAGCTGCCCTACGCCAAGCTCAAGCCGCCTGACATCGAGCGGATGGCCTTCGCCATCCTCCCTCCGGCCCGCCGCGCCGAGTTCGACCTCACCAACGAGGCCGACTTCGCCCTCGGGGTCCACCGCCTGGGCCGCTTCCGCGTCAACGTCTACCGCCAGCGGGGCTCGGTGGCCATGGTGCTGCGCCGGGTGCTCATCGGCATCCCCAGCTTCGAGGCCCTGGGCCTGCCCCCGGCGGCTCGCACGCTCGCCGAAGAGCCCCGCGGCCTGGTCCTCGTCACCGGGCCCACCGGCTCCGGCAAGACGACCTCGATCGCCTCGATGATCGACCACATCAATGCCACCAGGATGGTCAACATCGTCACCATCGAGGACCCCATCGAGGTCATCCATCAGGACAAGAGCTCTTTGGTGAGCCAGCGGGAGATCGGCTCCGACACGGAGGGCTTCGCCCAGGCCATGCGCCGGGTGCTGCGCCAGGACCCCGATGTCATCTTCGTGGGCGAGATGCGCGACCCGGAGACCGTCAGCGCAGCCCTCTCCGCCGCCGAGACCGGCCACCTCGTCCTCTCGACCCTGCACACCTCGAGCACCGTCGAGACCATCAACCGCATCGTCGACTTCTTCCCGTCGCACCAGCACCGACAGATCCGCCAGACGGTCGCCACCTCGCTGCGGGGGGTCCTCAGCCAGCGCCTGCTCGAGCGCTCCGACGGCACGGGGCGAATCCCGGCGGTGGAGGTCCTCGTCAACACCGGCCGGGTCTTCGACCGGATCATCGACCCGTCGGCCTCCGGTGACTCGATCGACGAGATCATCGCCGACGGCGAGTGGTACGGGATGCAGACCTTCGACCAGAGCCTCCTCGGCCTCATCCGCGACGGCCTGGTGGAGCAGCGGGACGCCATGGGGGTGGCCACCAACCCCCACGACCTCCGCATCGCCCTGCAGCGCGCCGGCATCGCCAACAGCACCTGACTGGCTTCGGGGAGGGTCAGGGCGCGCCGGTACGCTGTGCCCGGTGGTCCCCGACCGGCTGCAGCCGATCCTCGACGAGGTGCGCCCCCTGGCCGAGCGGTTCGGGCGGGAGGGCAAGCGCGCCTACCTGGTGGGCGGCGCCGTACGGGATCTCCTCCTCGGCCGCGAGGCGGCGGAGATCGACCTCGACCTGACCACCGACGCCCTGCCGGACGAGATCGAGGCGATCGTGCGGCCCTGGGCCGACGCCGTGTGGCTGCAGGGCAAGCGCTTCGGGACCATCGGCTGTCGCAAGGACGGCCGCGACGTGGAGATCACCACCCACCGGGCCGACGCCTACGACCCCGCCTCCCGGAAGCCCGACGTCCGCTTCTCCGACGACGTCGAGGTCGACCTCTCCCGCCGCGACTTCACCGTCAACGCCATGGCCCTTCGCCTGCCGACCGGGCCCGGCGACGTCGCCCCGGAGCTGGTGGACCCCTTCGGAGGGGCCGCCGACCTGGCGGCCCTGCGCCTGCGCACGCCCCTCTCCCCCGAAGAGTCCTTCGCCGACGACCCGCTGCGCATGCTGCGGGCCGCCCGCTTCATCGCCGGCTACGGACTGGTGCCCGATGACGACTTGGTGGCGGCCGTGCGCGACCTCCACGACCGCCTCGAGATCGTCTCCTCCGAGCGCATCCGCGACGAGCTCGACAAGCTCGTGGTCGTCGAGCGCCCCGGCCCCGGGCTGTGGTTCCTGGTTGAGACGGGCCTGGCGGAGGAGTTCCTCCCCGAGCTGCCGGGCCTCGCCCTCGAGCAGGACCCCATCCACCACCACAAGGACGTGCTGGCACATACCATCGCCGTGGTCGAGAAGACCCGGCCCGAGCGCATCGTGCGACTGGCTGCTCTCTTCCACGACGTGGGCAAGCCCAAGACCCGCTCGTTCGGTCCTCGCGGCAAGGTCACGTTCCACCACCACGAGGTCGTCGGCGCCCGCATGACCCGCGAGCGGATGCAGGCGCTTCGCTACGCCGCCGACGACATCGAGGACGTCACGCGACTCGTCGAGATGCACCTGCGGTTCCACACCTACAAGATGGGCTGGACCGACGCCGCCGTCCGCCGCTACGTCCGCGACGCCGGCCACCTCCTGGACGAGCTCAACGAGCTCACCCGCTGCGACTGCACCACCCGCAACCGGCGACGGGCAGCCGAGCTGGCGGCACGGATGGACACGCTCGAGGAGCGGATCGAGGAGCTGCGCGCCCAGGAGGAGCTGGCGGCCATGCGCCCTGAGCTCGACGGGCGCCAGGTGATGGAGCACCTCGGTGTCGACCCCGGCCCGGTCATCGGCCAGGCGCTCGACTTCCTCCTCGAGCTCCGCCTCGATGAGGGACTCATCGGCGAAGACGAGGCCCGAAGACGCCTAGAGACCTGGTGGACCGAGCAGGCGAAATGAGGATGAGGTCGCCTAGATCCCCTGTTTGCGAGCTCGCATGATCAGGGTGCGCGGCACGTAGCGGAAGGCGTCGTGCCAGTGCTGGCTCCGGGGCCCGCCCGGCAGCGGCTCCGGCTCGAGGATGGTGTCGACCCGGAAGTTGGCCCGTCCGAGCGACGTGAAGAGGTCGCCGACCGTGTGGCGATAGTCGGTGAAGGCCACGCCACCCCACTCGTAGTCGATGGGGGAGTGGTCGAAGTAGGAGCGGCGCACCAGGAGGGCCGGGTCGGACTGGTCGTCGATCATGTCGTAGGCGGGGTGGGGCAGCGAGAAGACCAGGGGTGCCTCCGGCTTCAGCACCCGGTGCACCTGCCGGAACACCCGGTCGAGGTCCTCGACGAACCCGAAGGCGTAGGCCGAGAAGGCCAGGTCGATCTGATCGCCCCGGATGAAGGCCAGGTCGGCGAGGTCGCCGTGGTGGAGCTCGACCTTCACCTCCTCCCGTTCGACGAGGCGTCGGGCGAAGGCCAGCTGCTCGGCCGAGAAGTCGACGCCCACGGCGTTGGCGCCCTGCTTGGCGAAGGCGATCGAGCACTGCGCGCCGCCGCAGCCGAGCTCGAGCACCCGCTTGCCGGACACGGTGCCGCAGAGGCGCAGCTCCGCCTCGGTGGCGATGTCGGGGCCGTAGTGCACCACGTCGGTCGCCAGGTCGGCGCCCTCCTGGTAGGCGGCGGAGTGGCGGTCCCAGGCGGCGGCGTTGTCGGTCGGCACGTTGCCAGTGTGGTCGCCGGCTCGGCCGGTGGCGCGGACGGGCCCCGCCCGCAGGCAGGGCCCGTCTCGCAGCTCGACGTCGAGAGAGGAGGGGATCAGCCCTCGAACGGCACGTCTGCGGCAAAGGCCTCGACCATGCGGTGGGCCACGTCGTCGTGGTGCTGCACGGGCGGGCTCTTCATGAAGTAGGCGCTGGCGCCCTCGACCGGGCCGCCCTGGCCTCGGTCCATGGCGATCTTGGCGCAGCGGAGGGCGTCGATGATCACGCCCGCCGAGTTGGGGGAGTCCCACACCTCGAGCTTGAGCTCGACGTTGAGCGGGGCGTCGCCGAAGTTGCGGCCCTCGAGGCGGATGTAGGCCCACTTGCGGTCATCGAGCCAGGGCACGTGGTCGGAGGGGCCGATGTGCACGTCGTCGGCGTCGATGCCGTTGTCGAGCTGACTGGTGACCGACTGGGTCTTGGAGATCTTCTTCGACTCGAGGCGGTCGCGCTCGAGCATGTTCTTGAAGTCCATGTTGCCGCCCACGTTGAGCTGGTAGGTGCGGTCGAGCACCATGCCGCGGTCTTCGAAGAGGCGGGCAAGCATGCGGTGGACGATGGTGGCGCCCACCTGGCTCTTGATGTCGTCGCCCACGATGGGGATGCCGGCGTCGGTGAAGCGCTGGGCCCACTCGGGGTCGGAGGCGATGAACACGGGGATGGCGTTCACGAAGGCGACGCCGGCATCGAGGCATGCCTGGGCGTACATCTTCTGGGCGGCTTCGGAGCCCACCGGGAGGTAGGAGACGAGCACGTCGGCGCCGGAGTCGCGCAGGGCCTGGGTCACGTCGACCGGCTCGTGCGGGCTCTCCTCGCAGGTCTCCTTGTAGTACTTGCCGAAGCCGTCGAGGGTGGGGGCGCGCTGGACGGTGACGCCCAGGTGGCCGACGGGGCTGAACTTGATGGTGTTGTTCTGGCCCGAGAAGATGGCCTTGCTGGCGTCGATGCCGACCTTGGTGGCGTCGACGTCGAAGGCGCACACCAGCTCGATGTCGCGGATGTGGTAGCCGCCGAGGTCGACGTGCATGAGGCCGGGCACCTCGTCGGCCGGGTCGGCGTCCTTGTAGTACTCCAGGCCCTGCAGCAGGGAGCTGGCGCAGTTGCCCACGCCGGCGATGGCGAGCTTGATGCTCTTCATGTGGTGGTTCCTTCCAGGTGGTCGCCCGGGTCGGGCGTGGTCGTGGGGTCGCCCGGGGCGGGCGACGTGGGTGCTGCGGTCGGGTCGTCGTGGTCGGCGACCTCACTGGCGATGAGGCGGTCGAGCCAGGCGATGTCCCGGACGGTGGACTCGGTGTCGTGTTCCAGGAGGGAGCGCACGTAGCGGTCGAGGCGCTCGCCCCGGGCGGCGGTGGTGCCCTCTCGCTCGGAGAGGCGGCCGGCGAGCGTGGCTCGACGGCGCTGGAGGAGGTCGAGGCGGGTGGTCGGGTCGCACCAGCGGCAGAAGGCGAGCTTGACGGGAAAGGTCCGCTCGTCGTCGGCGGGGTCGGCGATGCGCTCGCAGAGCTGGCGCTCGCCGACGTCGGTGATCCCGTACACCTTCTTGTTGCGGGGGCCCCGGGTGGCCTTGCGCCTGGCGGCACGGAACGCCGCCGCCTCGCCGGCGAAGGAGCCCGTCATGGGGATGGTCGGCCCCTGGGTGACCCCGGCGGCGACCGCTTTGACCGCTCCCTGGGACTCGAGCCGGGTCAGCGCCGGATACAGGGAGCCGAACGAGACCGTCGACAGGGGGCCGAGGATCTCGCGGAGGCGCTTCTTCAGCTCGTAGCCGTGGAGGTCGGCGTCCTTGAGGACCCCGAGGATGGCGAGCTCGATCACCGCCTCAACATATCGACTCGATATATCGACTGCAACCTCATGGGCTCGCCAGCGTCTGCCCCGGGCGCGCGAGCCTGGGCCTCGCTACCCTCTCTTCCGTGGCGTTCCGCCCTCAGGCCATCCAAGGTGCAGCACCCGGCACCCCGGGTGAGGTCGACTACCGCCTGGCCCGCCAGTCGGTGATCTCGGAGTTCCGCAAGGGCCGCCTGGCCAGGCACGAGGTGTGCGACGCTCACCCTGAGCTCGTGCGGGCGGCCCGCAACGTCGGAGAGGAGTCGAGCCAGGAGTGCCCGATCTGCGAGGACGCCAACGTGGTGCTCGTCTCCTACGTGTTCGGGCCGCGGATGCCGGCCCACGGTCGGTGCGTGACGACGAAGGCGGAGATGGCGCGCCTGCGCCGGAGCGCCGGCGACCTGGCCTGCTACGTGGTCGAGGTCTGTCCCGACTGTTCGTGGAACCACCTGGCCCGGACCTTCCTGGTGACCCCGGCTCGCTCGAGGCCCTCGGCCCCCTCCGCCTGACCGCGGCAGCGGCTGCTGCCGCCATGGCGCTCTCCTCGACGGGGAGCGCCGTGCTCCTCGGGGGGCTCCTGGTGGTGGTCGTCCGCCGGCCGGCCTCCGCCTTCGCGGTCGCCGGCGCCGTCCTCGCGGTCTCCGTCCGTTGGGGATCGTCCTCGCTCTCGGGCCTGGCCGGGGCCCAGGCCGTCCTCGGCCCTGCCGGCCTGGTGGGGTCCCGCCCTGCGGTCGCCTCGGCCTGGCTGGCGGCGACGGCCCTGGTCCTCGCCGTGCCCTCCGCCCGGTGGGCCCGCGCGACGTCCGAGGCGCCGCCGCCCGGCCCCGCCGCCCCGCCCGCCTCCCCTTCCCCCCCGTCAGACGTCCCGGGTCGCCGGCGGGCCCAGCCTCTGGTGGCGGCCAGCCGGGCTCCCGCCGCGACGTCCGAGACGATCGGCGACGGGCGTGCACGGGGGATCGCCCGTCGGCGGTGGCCCCGCCCGCCGGTTGCCGCCTTCGTGGGGGCGGTCGTGCTCGGGCTCTCCGCGGCGATGGTCGTCGCCGGTCCATCGGCCGCCGGCGACCCCGTCCAGCGGGGAAGCGCCTCGCTGGCCGGCATCGTGGTCGCCCTCGGCGCCACCGCCCTGCCGTGGCGCCGCCTCGTGCCCGGCCTCGCCGTGGTCGCCGGGGCGGGGGCTGTCGGTGCGGCGGCGCTGGCCGTCAGCGGATCGGGCGTCCTGTGAGCACGGTGCTGCTCGCCGTGGTCCTGGCCGTCCCGCTGCTCGCCGCCGGCGCGACGTGGTGGACGCCCGAGGGTGAAGCGGCGCGCACGACGGTGCGCGCCGGCGGTCTGTTGGCCGCCGCCGGGTGGCTGGTCGTCACCCTGCTCGGTGAGGTGGGAGGGTCGGTGCTCGCCGCTGACGGCCTGGTGGGGCCGACGGGCGTCGGCGCCTCGCTGCTCCTCGTCGCCGTGACCCGACCGGAGGAACGGTGGGCTGCCGTCGGCGGGTCGCTCGTCGTCGGGGTCGGTCTCGTCGGCCTCACCGTGGGCACCGCCGACGCCACCCCGGTCCCCGCGGTGGTCGGCCTGGGGGCGGCGGCGGCCGTGGCGGCGGCCGCCACCAGGCGGGAGGGCGACGGCGGCCTGCCGCTCGCCACAGCGGCATTGGTGGGTGCTGCCGCCGCCCTGTTGGGCGTGGCCCGTCTGGGCATGGTCGTCGACGCGTTCGTCGTGCCGGTCAGCGGCATGCCCGTGGAGGCTGGGGTGCCGGTGGTGGTCGGCGCCGCCGCGGTGGCCGTTGCCGCCGCCAGCCGTCCCCGGCGAGCCCTCGGCCCGCTCCTGCCTCTCGCCCTCGCCGTCGGGCTCCCGGCGGCCGCCACCCTCGAAGGGAGCGGCGAGGCGGTTGCCGTCGGTGCCGGCGCTCTGGCGGCGGCGGCGGTGTGGGGAGTCCGCCCGGCCCGGCGTCGCGCCCGGCCCCTCGTGCCCGTCGCCTTGGCGCTCTGGGCCCTGGCGGCGGCAACCGTGCCCGGCGACACCACGGGGGCAGCGCTGCTGCTGGCGTCAGCCGCGGTGGTGACCACCGTGGGGTTGCGACCGGCCACCGCCGTGACCGCGCTCCCGGGCGCTGCCCTCCTGGTGGCGTCGCTCACGCTCGAGCCGTCGGGGACGGCGGTGGCCCTCGGCCTCCTCGGCGTGCTGGGCGTCGCCGGCCTGGTCGCCGCCGTCGCCGCCGACGTCCCGCCCGGCGTCCGCGGTCCGCGCGCCGCTTCCGTCCCCGCCCTCGGCCTCGGGGTGTGGCTCCTGGCCGTGCCCACCACCTGGGGGTGGGTGGGCGCCGCCCACCTCGAGTGGTGGGTGCCCGGCGTCGTGGTCGCGACGGCCGGTGCCGTCGTGGGCCTCGGGGTGGCCGCCAGCGCTGGCTGGGTGACCCTCCCGGACGAGCCCGCCCTCGACGCCCCCGACCCGGCCGTCGGCCTCCCCGACGACCGGTGGGCGTGGCGGGCCGCCGTCGGCGGGGCGGTGGCGCTCGGGATCTGTGGGGCCGCGTTGGTAGCATCGACCCTGCGCCTGACCTGAGCCTCCGCCGTCGCGGCGCATCGCCCCATGGCCCCTTCCCGACCACCACGACGCCGTCCCCCCGCGCCCCCGCAGCGCGGTGGCCGGTCCGCGCCCCCGCAGCGCGGTGGCCGGTCCGCGCCCCGCACCGAGCGCCCGGCGCCCCGGCGTCCCCGCGCCGCGGCGTCGACCACCGGGAAGGCCGGTCCGCCGCGACGCCGCCGCAGCTTCTTGTGGCGCTTCCGGCGCCTGTTCTTCCTGGTGGGGTTGCTCACCGTGGCCGGCTTCGCCGGCGTGGCGTTCGTGCTGGCCAACGTCCCCCTGCCCGACGCCGAGCTGCCGGTGGAGACGACGTTCGTCTTCGACGCCGATGGCAACAAGCTGGCCGAGCTCTCCTCCGGCGAGAACCGCGTGTCGCTCGCCCTCGACGACGTGTCACCGAACCTCATCAACGCCGTGCTCGCCGCTGAGGACCGCGACTTCTTCCTGCACCCGGGGATCAGCGCCTCGGCCATCGTCCGGGCGACGGTGGCCGACCTGCGGGGCCAACCCCTCCAGGGCGGGTCCACGATCACCCAGCAGTACGTCAAGGTCGTCTACACCGACCGCGAGCGCACGATCATCCGCAAGCTCAAGGAGGCCACGCTCGCGATCAAGCTCGAGCGGCGCTTCGAGAAGGAGGAGATCCTCGAGCGCTACCTCAACATCGTCTACTTCGGGCGTGGCGCCTACGGCGCGCAGGCGGCTGCCCGGTCGTACTTCGGGGTCGACGCCACCGACCTCGACGTGGCCCAGTCCGCCTACCTGGCCGGGCTCCTGCGGGCACCCGAGCAGGCCGACGCCAACCGGGCCGACCGGCCCGAGCAGGCCGCCGAGGCCGACCGCCGGCGCGACATCGCGCTGCGGGCGATGCAGGAGGAGGGCCACATCACCGAGGCCGAGATGCGGCGGATCGCGGCCATTCCGGTCGTCGACTACGTGCTGGACCGGGCCGAGGTCGTCCACGACCGGATCGCCGGCAGCGAGGTGGGCACCGAGTACTTCCTCGAGCTCGTCCGGGCCGAGATGGCCGACCGCTACGGCGACGCCCGCCTCAACGGCGGTGGCCTGCACATCCACACGACCCTCGACATGGACCTCCAACGAGCCGCTTACGACGCCGTCTACGGCACCTTCGACCGAGAGGACGACCCGGCGGGCGCACTCGTGTCGCTCGACGCCCAGGGCCACGTCAAGGCGATGGTGGGCGGCCGCAGCTTCGCCGAGAGCTCGGTGAACCTCGCCCTCGGGAGCCGCGGCGGGGGCACCGGCCGCCAGGCGGGATCCACCTTCAAGCCGTTCGTGCTCGCCGAGCTGCTGCGCGAGGGCTACACGGTGGAATCCGCGCTCAACTCGCCGGCGCGGATCACCTTTCCCGGCGTCGGCGAGGGCGGGCGCGACTACGAGGTCCGCAACTTCAACAACGCCAACCACGGCCGACTCAACCTCATCGCCGCCACCCGCGTGTCGTCGAACACCGTCTACGCCCAGCTTGCCGAGCTGCTCGGGCCGCGGGAGATCGCCGCCACCGCCCGTGACCTTGGCGTCCGCAGCGAGATCCGCGAGGACCGCCTCGGCCTGTCGGTCGCCCTCGGTAGCGCCGAGGTGTCGGTGCTCGACATGGCCGATGCCTACCTGACCTTTGCCACCCGCGGGCTACGGGTCGAGCCCATGGTCGTCACCAGGGTGACCGACGCCGGCGGGCGCGAGATCGACTTGTTCCGCACCCAGACCGAGCGGGTCCTCGAGCCCACCATGGCCGACACCGTGAACTTCATCCTCCAGGGGGCGGTGCGGTCGGGCACCGGGACCCGCGCCGCCCTCGCCACGCCGGTGGCCGGCAAGACCGGGACCACCCAGAACAGCGCTGACGCCTGGTTCGTCGGCTACACGCCCGGGATGTCGACCGCGGTCTGGATGGGCCATCCGGGCGGTCAGATCCCGATGAAGTCGGTGCGCGGGGTGGAGGTCACCGGCGGCTCGTTCCCGGCCGACATCTTCCGCCGGTACATGTCGGTGGCGACCCGGGACGAGCGCTACGCGGGCAGCTTCGTCCGACCGACCGGCTTCGATGGCCGAACGCTCACCGGCGACCGTTCCAGCTACGTGGACCCCGACGCCACCACCACGACCACCGAGGCCGAGGTGAAGGAGACGACGACCACCACCGAAGACCCCGAGACCACCACAACCACCACCGATCCCGACGCCACCACCACGACCTCGTCCACCACCACCACCTCGTCGACGACGACCTCGTCGACCACCACCACGACCACGGAACCACCCCCGTCGTCGACCACGACCACGGTGATCGACACCGACGGGCCCTGACGGGCTGAGCCGCGCCGGGTCGCCTGGCCCTGGCTCGCCGGTGCCGGGATCAGGACGTTGGGATGAGGCGGAGCGCCACCTCCAGCGGCCCCGCCGGCCACACCACCTCGCCCCCGCTGATGATGACCCCCTCGATCGGCCCGTCGACCTCCACCGTCAGGCCGGGGAGCACCCAACGAGCCGGGTCGAGGCCCTCCAGCGGGGCGCCGCCGATCTCCACGACGGTGGGCGTGGGCCCCTTGTGGCGGTGGTCCTCGGCCCGCACCCGTAGCTCGCCGGGGGCCGCCGTGGCCCGCAGGGGCCCGCGGTGCACGACGCGGATGGTGCCCACCCCGCCACCGGGGAGGCGCCAGTGCACGGTGGCGGGGTGGTACTGGCCGACGCCGCTGAAGCCCTCTACGGCGTCCTCGCCCCCGGCCATCACGGCGGGAGCGAGCCACCCGGTGGCCACCCGCCGGGGCTCGTCGGTGATGGTGGTCGCCACCGTCCGCTCGCCCTGGAAGCGCCGCAGGTGCCCGATCGCATCCTCGGGCACCCGGGGCCCCAGGAGCGCTGCCATCGGGGCCATCGAGAGGTCGTGGGCGTGCTCGAAGGGCTCCTCGATGGCGGGGAAGGGGGCGCCGGGGCCGAGCACCGGCCACAGCCAGAGCCCGAGGAGGCCGGCGTAGCGCGCCATGTCCATGCCGTAGGCCCGGGTGTAGGGGCCGCACAGGTTCCCGAGGTCGGCGTGGTACCAGCGGGTGACGTCGTGCCAGAGCGCCGCCTCGACCTCCTCGGCCCACTCGGCGAACCGAGGGGTGGGCGGCAGGTCGCGCCACAGGGCGAGGGCGTAGAGGTCGATCCCGTAGTAGGTGGGGGAGCCGTACTCGTCGAAGGCGTGGTGGCGCGAGTAGCGCTCGACCACCTCGGCGGCGAAGCGCTCGCCGGTGGCCACCAGGGCGGCGTCGCCGTGGCGGCGGCCCACGTCGGCGTCGAGCCACGCCTTCATCAGGGCGATGTTGGCGTAGCCGGCCGAGATGCGACCCTCGGGCTCGCCCCGCTGGGCCAGGGCGATCGACGCCTCGAGCAGGGCCACCACGTCGAGGGGCAGGGCAGCGGCAAGGCGGTGGAGGACGACGGCGAAGGTGGTGCCGGCGAACTCCCGCCAGTTGGGGTCGTAGTCGACCCACTCCACCGCTCCCTCGAGGGGAGGGCGGGGCCAGTCACCGAAGCGGGCGAAGGTGCCGTGCCACACGGTGCCGGGCTCGTCGTACTGGGTGGCCACCACCGCCCGCAGGGTGCGGCACGCCCGGTCGAGGTCGCCGTCGCCGTCGCGGAGCAGGAGCCCCGCCGCGTACCAGGCGCTCTGGGGCACCAGGTGCAGCGACCGGGGCGGGGCCACCCCGTCGAGCGACCCGGGCGGGTTCCACAGGAGGGCAGCGTCCGGGTCCCACCAGCCGTCGAGCACCGCCATCGACCGGTCGGCCAGCGTCCGGGCGTGGGGAGCGAGGTCGTCGAGGCGGGTCATCGCGCCACCCGGTCGGGCAGGTAGGTGCCGAGGGTGCCGCAGCAGCCCATCCGTCGCTCGCCGGGCGGTGGGGGCAGGGCGTGGAGGGTCGCGGCCGAGAGGTGCGACGCGTCGCCGGCGGCGAGGGCATCGAGGTGGGCGCCGGTGGCCTCGGCGGACGCGAGGGGGCCGTCCCGCCACACCTGTCGCCACCGGTCGAGCTGGGGAGCGACCAGGCTCGCGGCCCGGCGGTGGAAGCGGTGGAGGGCCTCGGAGCCGTCGCGATCGAGGTCGGCCAGCAGCTGCTCGAGGCCCTCCACCCCGAGGTCGCGCCGGCGGCGGGCGGCGCTGCCGTCGCCGGCGGTGGTTGCCGCGTCGGGTGGCAGCGTGGCGGCCTCGGCGTAGGCGGCGGGGTCGTCGAGGAGCTCGGGCGGAAGGGTGATCACCATGTCGCCGGCCTCGGGGAGCCCGGCGTTCTGCATGAGCACCAGGATCTCGAGGTCGCCGTGGTTGACCAGGCGGTGGATGGTCCCGGGGGTGAACCACACGACCGACCCCGTCTCGAGCGGCGTCTCGGCCGGGCCGTCGAGGGTGAGGGTCCGCACCGCCCCCCGGCCGGCGACCACCGCGTAGGCCTCGCTGCAGGCGAGGTGCACGTGGGGGGTGCCGCCCCGGAGCCCGTCGGGGGCTTCGGAGTCGTAGACGCGGAGGTGGGAGAGCGCCACCGCGCCGGGGAGAGGTGCGGGCTCAGCCACCGCCGTCGACCCAGGCCGACCACCAGCGCTCGACGGCGCCGGCGTCGGCGTCGCCGTCGTGGACCACCACCCGGTAACGGAAGCGCAGGGGCTCACCGCCGGCGACCTCCATCGCCTCGTGGAACAGGAAGGCGGCGTTGACGAAGTTGGCCCAGCCCTCGTCGCCGTAGGTGGCGGCTCGGGTGCTGGCGTACCAGGGGACGGGGTGGCGGGGGTTGGTGGGGTGGTCGAGGAAGGCGACCCCGGCGGTGCCGCCCTCGACGGTGCCGGTGAGGTCGAGCCAGCGCCCGGGGACGCCGATCTGGCGCTCGTGGGTGCTGCCGTCGTCGGCGAGGAGCCGGGTGTCGGTCCAGTCGGCCCGGCCCCGCAGGGACAGGCCGCCGTAGCCGCCCCAGGTGGTGAACTCGGTGCGGTCGAGCACCACGTCGGTGGCCGGCACCAGGGTGGTGTCCCAGTCGAGGGCGTAGGCGCCGTCGCCCAGGTCGGTGGAGGTGAGGCGGCGGGTCTCGGTGATGCCGACCGTCTCGCGGTCGGGGCGGATCCAGTGGATCGTCTCGTCGTCGACGTGGCGGAGCACCCCGTAGGGCGGGGCCTCCTCCCAGAAGTTCTCCTCGTTGACGTACTTGATGGTGAACCACAGGGCTCGGTGCCAGGGGTGGTCCTCGGGCTCCGACCGGGTGAGCACCTTCCCCGACGGCGTGGCCAGGGGGTGGACGTGGGGCTTCTTGCGGTGGTTGCCGACGTAGGTCCAGTGCTGCCCGGTCGGGTCGCTCGTGCTCATCGGATCGCTCGCGTTCTCGGTCCTGCTCTTCGAATCGCTCGCAGGCTCGCTCATGCTCTTCGAATCGCTCGCAGGCTCGCTCATGGGGTCCAACCTCCGTAGGCGGGGTCGTGGGGGTCGAGGGGGAGGGACACGTCGCGGCCCTCCCGGGCCGAGACGTACAGGGCGGTGATCAGCTCGAGCGAGGCCCGGGCGTCGGCCAGCGTGACCGGGAGCTCGGTGCCGTCGGAGAGGGCAGCGTCGAAGCGGTGGAGCTGGCCGATGTAGCCCTCGGGGGGCAGGTCGAGGCCGTCGAGGGCCCGGTGGATCTCCTCGTCGACCTCGGGGGAGTCGGCGGTGAGGGTCCACGGGTCGGCGGAGCTGGTGTAGGGCTCGGTGCCGCTCTCGGCCGAGAGGTTGGCGTAGGTGAAGCGGTGGCGGGTGATCTCGGCGGGGGAGCCGAGGGTGGCCGAGATCGACGCCAGCGACCCGTCGGCGAGCTCGAGGGAGGCCACCGCGCAGTCCTCCACCTCGATGGGGTTCACCCGGGTTGCGGTGCGGGCGAACACCTGGGCCACCGGGGCGCCGACGTAGGTGAGCATGTCGAGGGCGTGCACGGCGTGGCTGAGCAGCACGCCGCCGAGCTCGGTCTGCCACCGGCCGCGCCACGGCACGGCGTAGTAGTCGGCTCGCCGTCGCCACGAGACCTCCACGTTGGCGGTGTGGGCGTCGCCGGCCACCCCGGCGTCGACGAGGTGCTTGAGCTTCTGCAAGCCGTGGCCCCAGCGGTACTGGAAGATGGGCATCACCCGCCGGCCGCTGGCGGCCTCGGCCGCCACCACCCGGTCCAGGGCGGCGAGGGAGCCCACCAGGGGCTTCTCGCAGATGACGTGCTTGCCGGCGGCCAGCACGGCCTCGAGGTGCTCGAGGTGCAGGTTGGGAGGAGTGCAGAGGTCGACGACGTCGACGTCGTCGCGCCCGCACACCTCGGCCAGGTCGCCGTGGGCGCTGACCCCCCGCAGGCGCCCGGCCAGCTCCTCGGCCTTGGCCCGATCGAGGTCGCACACGCCCACGATCTCGAAGCGGTCGCGCAGCTTGGCGTAGGCGGCGACGTGCTCGCGGCCCACGTTGAGGCCGACCACGGCCACCCGCCGACGCTCAGCCAACCTCGGGCACCACGTGGGGGTAGTGGGTGCGGCACGGGAAGCACCAGCGCTCGGTGCCGGGCGCCAGCTCGGTTCGCCCTTCGGTGTCCCAGGCCTCCGGCGTCACGTACGCCCGCCGGACCTCCACGAGGTCTCCCTCCTCGGCGCCGCAGCTGTCACAGGTGCCGGTCGAGCCCGTGGTCATGGCCGGAACCTACCTCGCCCTGGTCGGGCGCCGCCGGGGCCGGTACGCTCCGAGGTGCTGCCGGCAGCCATTGGGGCGCTGGACGGCTTGGAGGTCCACCATGGTTGCTCGCGTCACCGCTCCGTCGGTCCGTGCCCGCAAGGTCGCGCACGGCGACGACCCGCTCGTGATGGTCACCGCCTACGACGCGCCCGGCGCGCGCATGGCCGACGAGGCGGGCGTCGACCTGATCCTCGTCGGCGACTCGGTGGCCATGGTCGTCCTGGGCTACGACGACACGCTCCAGGTCACCGTCGACGACCTGGCTCACCACACCGCGGCGGTCACCCGCACCGGCCCTCGCGCCATGGTGGTGGCCGACCTCCCGTGGCTGAGCTACCACGTGTCGGTGGAGGACACGGTCCGCAACGCTGCCACGCTCGTGCGCGCCGGCGCCGCCGCCGTCAAGCTCGAGGGGGGCGCCAAGCGGGTGCCGATGGTCGAGGCCATCGTCGCCGCTGAGATCCCGGTGATGGGTCACATCGGCCTCACCCCCCAGTCGGTCAACGCCATGGGGGGCTTCAAGGTGCAGGGCAAGGAGGCCGGGGCGGCGCGGGCCCTCGTCGACGACGCCCTCGCCCTGGTAGAGGCCGGCGTGTTCGCCATCGTGCTCGAAGGCGTGCCCGATGCCGTCGCCCGCATGGTCACCGAGGCCGTGCCGGTGCCCACCATCGGCATCGGCGCCGGGCGCCACTGCGACGGCCAGGTGCTGGTGCTCCACGACGTGCTCGGTCTCGAGGACCGCATCGCCCCCAAGTTCGTGCGCCGCTACGCCACGCTCAAGGCCGACGGCGTCGCCGCCCTGTCCCACTTCGCCGACGACGTGCGCAGCGGCGCCTTCCCCTCGGAGGCGGAGACCTACCACCTGGCGCCCGATGTGGCCGCCGCCCTCGGCGTGGATGGCGCCGACGGTCCCGCCGAGGCCGTTGAGGTCGCCGGGCTCTACGGCGGTGGCACGATGTCTGCGTGACCGACCGACCCGAAGCCAGCGGGCGGCTCGCCGACCTGGCCGACGAAGCCCGGGAGGCGGCAGAGTCGATCGAGGTCTGGATCGCCCGGGCGGTGTGGGTGGTGCTGCTCGCCGGGGTGGCCGCCTTCTTGGTGGCGGGCGCCGACCGGCCGGCGGACCCCTTCCTCGTCCGTCCCGACGGGACGGTCATCGAGCGTTGAGCACCCGGTGTCGTCTGCTGCTCGTGGTCGTCGTCGCCCTGGTGGGCGCCGCGTGCGCGGGCGACGGAGGCGGGAGCGAAGCGGCGCCCACCACCACCACGACCACCCCCACCACCACCACGACCACCCCCACCACGACCACCACGACCGAGGCCGAGGGGCCCCAGGCCGGCCGCAGGCCGCTGGAGGGCGTCTCCGAGGTGGCCATCCGGATCAGCCCGGAGGGGGCGGCCGCCGCTGTGTGGTGCGCCATGCTCGCCGAGGACCAGGCCGCCCGCAGCCGGGGGCTGATGGAGCAGCTCGACCTCCGGGGCTACGACGGGATGGTGTTCCGGTTCCCCGAGCCGTCCGAGGGTCGGTTCTTCATGCGCAACACCCGCATCCCGCTCTCCATCGCCTTCTTCGCCCCAGACGGGGCCTTCGTCTCGGCCACCGACATGGAGCCGTGCCCCGACGACGTCGAGCGCTGCCCCACCTACGGTGCCGACGCCCCCTACCTCCACGCCCTCGAGGTGGCCCAGGGCGACCTGCCCGCCATGGGGGTGGGTCCCGGCGCCGTGCTCAGCTTCCCCGGTGGGGGCTGCCCCGCCTGAGCGGGCCGGCCGGTTCACTGTCACACCCTCTCCGTAGGTTTGTGGCTGTGGACAGCGGCCCGTACCATGACGAGTTCCAATCAGTGCCCTGCCCCCGACCGTCGGGGGCCCCGAGTGCTCCGCGCCGGGTCCAGAGGGAGGTGTCGGCTCGCACATGCGGCCTTACGAAGTCATGATCATCCTCGAGGGGAGCCTCGACGAGTCAGCGGTCCAGTCGCTGATCAACCGCTCCACCGAGCTGCTCGAGTCGCGCGACGGCGTCGTGAACCGGGTCGACAAGTGGGGGACGCGCCGCTTCGCCTACGAGATCGACAAGAAGCAGGAGGGCATCTACGTCCTGCTCGAGATCACCGCCGGCAACGAGGCCGTCGAGCCGTTCGACAACTTCCTCCGCCTGGCGGACGAGACCGTGCGCCACAAGATCGTCCGGGTGCCCGAGCACGCTGCCGGCCGCACCCGACCCACCGTGTCCGACGAGGCCCTCGAGGCCGCCGTCGGCGGTCGTGACGAGTAGAGCGAGGATGCGCAATGGCTGACAACACCGTGACCGTGATCGGGAACCTGACCCGAGACCCCGAGCTGCGCTACACCGGCGGCGGGCAGGCGATGGCCAAGTTCGGCCTCGCCGTCAACCGTCGCTGGCAGAACCGCCAGACCAGCGAGTGGGAGGAGCAGGTCTCCTTCTTCAACGTGGTCGCCTGGGCCGAGATGGCCGAGAACGCGGCCGAGTCCCTGCCGAAGGGGGCCCGCGTGATCGTCACCGGCCGCCTCGAGCAGCGCTCGTGGGAGACACCCGAGGGCGAGAAGCGCTCGGTGGTCGAGATCCGAGCGGACGAGATCGCGCCGAGCCTGCGTTGGGCGACGGCGAAGGTGGAGCGCACCGAGCGGAAGGGTGGCGACGGCTCCGGCAGTGCCCCCTCCGGCGGTGGTGGCCGGTCCGTGAGCAACGAGCCGCCGGCCTATGACGACGAGGAGCCTTTCTAGATGGGACGCAAGTCGAAGCCCACACCGCGCGCCGAGCGCAAGGGCAAGGGCAAGGACAACGGCAAGAAGTTCAAGAAGAAGCCGTGCATCTTCTGCAAGGACCGGATCGAGTGGGTCGACTACAAAGACGTCAACCTCCTCCGCCGGTTCATGTCCGACCGCGCCAAGATCCGGGCCCGTCGGGTCACGGGCAACTGCGCCCAGCACCAGCGCGACGTGGCCATGGCCATCAAGCTGTCGCGCGAGCTGGCCCTGCTGCCCTACGCCGTGCGCGTGACCTCCAGCCGCGGTGGTGGCCGAGGCGGCCGTCGTGACGACCGCGGCGGCGACCGTCCGCCGCGCGACGAGCGCCCGCCCCGTCCCGGCCCCAACGACGCCCCGCCGCCCCCCGGCGGTGCCGAAGGCGTCGAGGGTGGCGAGGGCTTCGAGGATGTGGGCGACGACGGGTCGATGGCCGAGGTCGGCGTCACCACCGAGGAGGCGTGATGAAGGTCATCCTCCGCGCCGATGTCGCCGAGCTGGGCAAGCGTGGCGACGTCCTCGACGTGGCCGACGGCTACGCCCGCAACTTCCTGGTCCCGAAGGGCCTGGCCATGAAGGCGTCCGAAGGCGCCATCGCGCAGGCGTCGCTCATGCGCCGGTCTCGCGACACCAAGGACGCCGCCGACCGCGGCGTCGCCGAGGAGGTCGCCCGCCAGCTGGTGCCCCGGGTCATCCAGCTCGAGGCCAAGGCCGGGGCCGAGGGCAAGCTGTTCGGCTCGGTCACCGCCATCGACATCGCCGAGGCCGTGCAGGCCCAGACCGGCATCGAGCTCGACCGGCGCAAGCTGGTCATCGAGGAGCCGATCCGCGAGCTCGGCACGCACCGGGCGATCGCCAAGCTCCACTCCGACGTCGAGTTCCCGGTGACCGTCGAGGTCACCGCCTCGACCTCCTAGGTGATGCGGGCCCCGGGCGCACGTCGCCCGGGGCTCCCGCACCTTGGTCCGGCGGCAGGCCCCCGGACGCGCGCGCCCCGGGGCCAGGTGGCTTCTCCACAGGGATCCGCGTCTTCTCCCCCGACAACTCACAGGCTTGTTCCCCTAGCGACCCACAGGCTCGACCAAGAAGGGTGGTGACATGGCACTCGCCGAAGTCCCCCAGCCGCGGTCGTCGCGGCCCGCCGGTCGCGTGCCTCCCCACAACATCGAGGCCGAGGAGTCCCTCCTCGGTGCCATGCTCCTCAGCAAGGACGCCATCGTCGCCGCCACCGAGGTGGGCGTCACCGCCGGCGAGTTCTACAAGCCGGCCCACGGCCACATCTTCGAGGCCATCACCTCGCTGTACGGCGCCGGTGAGCCGGCCGACCCGGTCACCGTCGCTGAGGAGCTGAACCGGGCCGGCCTGCTCGAGCCCATGGGCGGCCCCGCCCTCCTCGTCACCCTGCAGGCCAACACCCCCGCCACGTCGAGCGCGGCCCGCTACGCCCGGATCGTGAGCGAGCACGCCCTCCTGCGCCGCCTCATCGGCGTCGCCAACGAGGTCGCCGAGATCGGCTACGGCCTGCCAGACGACGTCGTCGCCGCCGTCGACCTGGCCGAGTCGATGGTCTTCGACGTCGCCCAGCGGCGCCAGAGCGACACCATGGCCCCCATCCGGGAGCTCCTCGACGCCAGCCTCACCCGCCTCGAGATGCTCTACGAGAAGGGCGACGCCATCACCGGCCTGCCCACCGGCTACCACGGCCTCGACGAGCTCATGTCGGGCCTCCAGCCCTCCAGCCTCGTGATCGTCGGCGCCAGGCCCGCAACTGGCAAGGCGTTGGCCCTTGACACCCCGGTCCCCACGCCCACCGGCTGGAGCACGATGGGTGAGCTGCAGGTCGGCGACCAGGTGATCGACGAGCGCGGCCAGCCGTGCCACGTGCTCTACACCTCGCCGGTGTTCCCCGACCATCGCTGCTTCGAGGTCCGCTTCGACGATGGGAGCACGATCGTCGCCGATGCCGGCCACCGGTGGCTGGCTTACGACCTGCCAGCCTGGAAGTCGCACCGTGCCCGCACCGACCGCATGGCCGCTGGCCCTCCCGCCAAACCGTCGTTGGCACGCGACCAGTCGGCGCGGATGCGCCACCCTCGAGTCGTCACCACCCAGCAGATGGTCGACGAAGGGGTGCGGACCGGTGGCGACCGCCCGAACTGGTACCTGCCGCTCGCCGCCCTCGACCTCCCCGATGCCGACCTTCCCGTCGACCCTTACGTGCTCGGCTGCTGGTTGGGCGACGGGGGGGAGGAGCACATCCCCCGGGCCTACTTGCGGGCGTCGCAGAAGCAGCGGCTCGCGCTGCTCCAGGGGATCATGGACACCGACGGCACCGTTGCCCGCTCGGGTGGCGGTGTCGAGCTGTGCCTGGCCAACCGGGAGCTGCTCGAGCAGGTGTGGGAGCTGGTGGCGTCGGTGGGGCACAAGCCCAACCCGATCTCCCACAAGCAGATCCCGCTCGGCGATGGCCGGTTCGCCGAGGCCTGGCGCTTCCGCTGGACACCACTCGACCCGGTGTTCCGCCTCCCCCGCAAGGTGGCGGGGCTGGCCGAGGTGGTCAGCACCCGTCGCAACGGGCGGCACACCCGCCGGGCGATCACCGAGATCGTCGAGGTGCCGTCGGTGCCGACACGCTGCATCGCCGTCAGCTCGCCTAGTCATCTCTTCTTGGCCGGCCGGGCCATGATCCCCACCCACAACACCGCTTTTGCGCTGGGCATGGCGGCGCACGCTGCGCTCGAGGTGAACCGGCCGGTGCTGTTCTTCTCGCTCGAGATGAGCCACCTCGAGATCACCCAGCGCATCCTCTCGGCCGAGGCACGGGTCGACGCCACCCGCATGCGCAACGGTCGCCTCGCCGAGGCCGACTGGACCAAGATCAGCCACGCCATCGGCCGCCTCGCCGAGGCGCCGCTCTACATCGACGACAACCCCCAGGCCACGGTCATGGAGATCCGCTCCAAGGCGCGGCGCCTCAAATCCCGCGTGGGCGACCTCGGCCTCGTCGTGGTCGACTACCTCCAGCTCATGACCGGGCGCGGCCGGGCCGAGAACCGTCAGGTCGAGGTGTCGGAGATCAGCCGGGGGCTCAAGGTGCTCGCCCGCGAGCTCGAGTGCCCGGTGGTGGCGCTGTCGCAGCTCTCCCGTGGCCTCGAGATGCGTGCCGACAAGCGCCCGATGCTCGCCGACCTCCGTGAGTCGGGCAGCCTCGAGCAGGACGCCGACGTGGTGATGTTCCTGTACCGCGACGAGCTGTACAACACCGAGTCCGCCGACCGGGGCACGTGCGAGGTCCTGGTGGCCAAGCACCGCTCCGGGCCCACCGGCATGGACCGCCTCGCCTTCCTCGACCACTACACCCGCTTCGCCAACATGGCCAAGGGGGTCTGAACGACCCGATGGCGGCCCTCCGCACCGTCCACGCCCCCGGCGGCATGGTGTGCTCGGTCGACCACCTGGCCTCGTCGGCCGGCGTCGCCCTGCTGCGTGCCGGTGGGACCGCCGCGGATGCCGCCGTGGCGGCCAGCGCCGTCCTTGCCGTCACCACCCAGCACATGTGTGGGATGGGCGGCGACCTCTTCGCCTTGGTGGGCGACGGCAGCGGCCCGCCGACGGCCCTGGCGGCAGCCGGGCGCGCCGGGTCCGGGGCCGACGCCGAGGCAATGCGGGCCGAGGGCCTCGCGGCGATGCCCTTCCGTGACGACGTGCGCTCGGTCACCGTCCCCGGCTGCGTCGACGGGTGGCTCGCCCTGCACGCCCGACACGGCCGCCTCCCCCTCGCCGACGTCCTCGAGCCGGCCCGCCGCTACGCCGAGGACGGCTTCCCGGCTTCACCGCTCCTCGCCTCCTCCTCCGCCCTCATCGCCGAGGTGGCCGGCGCCGGCGACTTCCTCCGACCCGGTGGGCTCCGCGCCGGTGACCGGGTCCGCCGTCCGCTGGTGGCCGCCGCCCTCGCCGGCATCGCCGCGGGCGGCCGGGAGGCCTTCTACGGCGGCGACTTCGGGGTCGGGCTGCGGGCGCTCGGCGAGGGGCTGTTCGCCGTCGACGACCTCGCTCGCGACCAGGCGGTGTGGGAGGAGCCGCTGTCGGTGCGGGCGTGGGGCCACGACGTCTGGACGGTGCCGCCCCCCTCGCAGGGCTACCTGGCGCTCGCGGGTGCCGCCATCGCTTCGGGCCTCGATCTGCCCGACGACCCCGACGACCCGGCGTGGGCCCACCTGCTGTCGGAGGCGGCCCGGGTGGCCGGCGCCGACCGGCTCGAGGTCCTCTTCGACGGCGCCAACGGTCACGCGCTCCTCGACGGCGAGCAGATGGCACGCCGGCGCGCCACGATCGACCCTGCCCGCCGGTCCGCCCCCGGGGCCCCCACGGCTGGTGGCGGCACCATCTACCTCTGCGCCGTCGACGGCGAGGGGATGGGGGTGTCTCTGATCCAGTCCAACGCTGCCGGGTGGGGCGCGCACCTGGTGGTGCCGGGCACCGGGATCTTCCTGCAGAACCGCGGCATCGGCTTCAGCCTCGCCGCCGGCCACCCGGCCGAGCTCGCCCCCGGCCGGCGCCCGCCGCACACCCTGTTGCCGGTGCTGGTCACCGGGGACGACGGGTCGCTCGTCGCCGTGCTCGGCACCATGGGCGGCGACATCCAGCCCCAGGTGGTGCTGCAGCTGCTGGCCCGGATCCTCCACCACGGCGAGTCACCCGGCCGGGCGGTCGGCGGTTCCCGCTGGTCCCTCGGCGACGGCGGCTTCACCACGTGGGAGGGCGCCGGCCCGCAGCCCACCACCATCGAGGCGTCCGCACCCGACAGCTGGGAGCAGGGCCTGGCCTCCCTCGGCCACGACGTGGTGCGCGCCCGACCTGGTGCCAACCTGGGCCACGCCCACGCCATCGTGGTGGGCCCCGACGGCATGCTCGCCGGCGCTGCCGACCCCCGCGCCCTCACCGGCGCCGCCGTCGGGCTCTGAGGCCACCCCTGCGGCCGCCCACGGCGCGGTCGCGCTCTACGCTCGGCCCGTGTCCCCCCTCGGCGACGACCTGCTGGTGCTCCTGGTCCTGGCCCTCGGCGCGGCCATGGTGGTGGGCAGCGCCATGGCCCTGGTCCGCCCGCCCCCCGAGGGCCGGGACGACACCGACCTGGCCCGCGCGCCGGTGGGTCGCTCGGTGGTGATGATCGTGGTGGGTGCCGTGGCCGCCCTCTGGGCCATCGCCAGCCTGCTGACCGGCTGACCTGGTCCTAGGGCAGGTAGTTGCGCGGGTTGCGGGCGGCGCCGTTGACCCGGGTCTCGAGGTGGAGGTGGGGTCCGGTCGACCGGCCGGTGTTGCCCACGTAGCCGATGAGCTGGCCTTGGCTGACCCGTGTGCCGTTGCGGGCGACGATCGAGCTCTGGTGGGCGTAGAGGGTGGTGAAGCCCCCGCCGTGGTCGATGATCACGGTGTGGCCGTAGCCGCTCATCCAGCCGGTGAAGAACACGGTGCCGTCGGCGCCGGCCCGGATGGCGGTGCCGGTTGGAGCGCCGATGTCGATGCCGGCGTGCTGGCGGCCCCAGCGGGTGCCGAACTCGGAGGTGACCCGGCCCGAGGTGGGCCAGATGAGGCGGGCGCCGGACGAGGAGGGGGCCGACTCCTGGCGGGGGGTGGGCGCCGGCGCGGGAGCCGGCTCGCCACCTCGGGCGGGAGGTGCGCTCCGGCGGCGCTCGGCGGCGGCCCGGTCGGCGGCGGACTTGGCAGCTGTCCGCTGCGCAGCCAGGCGCTCCTCCTCGAGGCGGCGCTGCTCGGCGGCGCGCTCCGCGATGATCCGGGTGAGCTCCTCCTCCTGGGCGGAGAGCTGGTCGGCCTCGCGCCGGAAGTCCTGGATCCGCTCGTCGAGGGCGGCCTTCACCTCCGCCTGCTGGGCACGGGAGTCCTCGAGGTCGGTGAGCGTGGTCGCGACCTCGTCCCTTCGGGCGGCGGCCGCGGCCGCGGCCCGCTCGGTCTGGGCCCGCTGGGCGACGAGGTCCTCCTCGGCCTCCCGGAGCTGGGCCACCACGTCGGCGTCGTTGCCGGACACCGCACCGAGGAGCGAGCGGTTGCGGGCCACTTGGGCGATGTCGCTCGAGCGGAGGAAGGCATCGAGGTCGAACGACGGGGGGTTCTTGAACTCCGAGACAGCCCGCTCCACGACGAGCGCCTTGAGCTCGGCGATGGCGGCCACCCCGGCGGCCAGCTCGGCCTCTGCCGCCACGACCTGCTCCTCGGCGGCAGCGACCGCGCTGCGGGCCGCGCCGAGCTCGCCCTGCTGGGCGGCGATGGAGGCGCGCAGGGCACGGTCGGCCTGGGCGAGCTCGGCCTCGGTGGCGGTCAGGGTGTCGAGCTCGGCGCTCACGGCAGCACGGCGCTGCTGGGCCTCGCGGCGCTCGGCCTCGGGGTCGCTCTGGGCTCCGGCCACCGGAGGCACCCCGGCGACGACCGCCACCAGGACGAACAGCGCGAACCAACCCCGACGTACGACGACCAACATGCTCCTCACCACGGTTGGCGTCGGGGCGCGAGCCGTCCCGGAGCCGTGCGCTGTGTGTCGATGAGGTTACGGAACGTTGACGGTTCGGGCAAGGCACCCCGCTCGCGCCGTGCCCGCGCCCGGCGCCCGGCGCCCGACACCGGGGGTAGCGTCAGCGGATCGACGGAGGGGGTAGGCATGGCAGAGGTCCGGCGTCGCTCGTGGTGGGGCTGGGGGTGGGCCGACGAGGCCCTCACCAGTGAGCAGGTGGCCAAGATCGGGGCGTCCATCGCCACCCGTCCCGGCTTCGGCGACGTCGAGCAGCGCGACGCACCCGATGCAGCCGACCTCGACCTGCGACCTCCGCGCGTCGACGCGCCCGACGCCCTGGCCGCCCGCTGCTCGGCCGACCCCGATGACCGCGCCGGGCACACCTACGGCAAGTCGTTCGTCGACACCGTGCGGGGCTTCCGGGGCGAGCTGCCCCACCCACCCGACCTCGTGGCCCGCCCGGCCGACGAGGCCGACGTGGTGGCCATCCTCGACTGGTGCGCGGGGGCGGGCATCGCCGCCATCCCCTACGGCGGTGGCTCGTCGGTGGTCGGTGGTGTGGGGTGCGACGTGGGCGAGGGCTACCGCGGCGTGGTGTCGGTCGACCTCACCGCCCTCGACCGGGTGGTGGAGATCGACCGCACCTCGCGCGCGGCGCGGGTCCAGGGCGGCACGCTCGGCCCGGTGCTGGAGGACCAGCTGCGGCCCCACGGGCTGACCCTGCGGCACTTCCCGCAGTCGTTCGAGTTCTCGACCGTCGGCGGGTGGATCGCCACCCGGTCGGGAGGCCACTACGCCACCAACCACACCCACATCGACGACTTCGTGGAGTCGGTGCGGGCGGTGACCCCCGCCGGGGTGCTCGAGTCGCGCCGGCTGCCGGGCTCGGGTGCCGGCCCGTCCCCCGACCGGCTGCTCCTCGGCTCGGAGGGGATCCTCGGGGTCATCACCGAGGCGTGGCTGCGGCTCCAGGACCGTCCACGGTTCAAGGCCACCGCCGGGGTGCACTTCGCCACCTTCGCCGAGGGCGCCGCCGCCGCCCGGGCGGTGGTTCAGGCAGGGCTGTGGCCGTCGAACCTCCGGCTCCTCGACCCGGCCGAGGCGGCCGGATCGGCCGGCGTGACCGACGGCTCGGCGCTGCTGGTCGTGGGCTTCGAGTCGGCCGACCACCCCCTCGACGCCTGGGTGGCGAGGGCAGTCGAGCTGTGCGCCGACCACGGAGGCACCGTTCCCGAGGGCATCAGGTCGTCGTCCGACGAGGGGGCCGCTGGCACCTGGCGCGGCTCGTTCCTCCGGGCCCCCTACGGGCGCGATGCCGTGGTGGCGCTCGGCTGCATCGCCGAGACCTTCGAGACGGCGTGCACGTGGGACGCCTTCGACGAGCTGCACGGCGCCATCACCGAGGGGGTCGAGCTGGCCCTGCGCGAGGTGTGCGGCGGGGGCACGCTCACCTGCCGGTTCACCCACGTCTACCCCGACGGCCCGGCGCCCTACTTCACCGTGCTGGCCCCCAGCCGCCACGGGTCACAGGTCGAGCATTGGGCGGAGGTCAAGGCGGCGGCAGGGGAGGCCATCCTCGCCGCCGGCGGCACCATCACCCACCACCACGCCGTGGGACGCGACCACCGTCCCTGGTACGACCGTCAGCGGCCCGACCTCTTCGCCGACGCCCTCCGCTCGGCCAAGGCCACGCTCGACCCCGCTGCCACCCTCAACCCCGGGGTGCTCATCGATCCGTGAGCGGCGCTGCGCTCCGCGGCCGTGGTGGGTGGACGAACAGCGTGGCCGCGGCCAGCAGCAGTGAGGTGCCGCAGAGGACGTTGAGCACCGGGGTGTACGACCCGAACACGTCCAGACCGAGCGACACGATGAGCGGCCCCACCGCGCTGGCTCCCACCCCGGCGGCCATGACCACCCCCCGGATCTGGCCGATGCTGGCGATGCCGAACCAGCGGGGGAGGGCGGTGGCCTCGATGGTGCGGATCGACGACGCGGCGATCCCGAGGACGGCCCCGTAGAGGGCGGCGGTGGCCGTGCCGCCGATCACCTGGACCAGCGCTGCCGACGCCCCGAGCAGGACCAGGCCGATGGCGGTCAGCAGCCGCGGTGACACCCGGTCGGCGTAGCGGCCGGCGGTCAGGGCGCCGGCGGCGCTGGCGATGGTGAGCGGGAGGAACGTGGCCGCCGCCTGGGTGGCGGAGAGGCCTCGCCCGGTGAGCAGGTCGATGTGGTGGAACATGAGCCCGGTGCCGATGAGGGCCGCGAGCGCGGTGGCGCCGGTCATGGCCCAGAAGGCAGGGTGGCGGAGCACCTCGGCGACCGGCCAGGAGGGCAGCACGATGGGCGAGCCGGTGCCGGTGCCGTGGTGATCGGGCTCCACCTCGTTCGTCCGCGGGTCGCGGATGAGCCAGACCCCGAGCGGGAGGACGACGGCCCACGCGGCCAGACCGAGCACCACCCAGGCCGTGCGCCACCCGACGGCCCGGATGAGCACCGCCGAGGCGATCGGCACCAGGGCCATGAGCGCCCCTCCGGCGGCCGCCTTGATGCCGTTGGCCAGCCCCCGTCGCTCGTCGAACCACACCGCGACGGTGGTGGTGGCGGTGAGGGTGAGGGCCCCCTGGCCGAGGATGCGGGTGCCCGCGAAGCCCAGCGCCAAGGTGACGAACCCGGTGACGCCGGACATGGCGATGAGCACCGCTCCGAAGCCGCCGCCGAAGGCGAGGGTGGCGAAGCGGACCCCCCGACGGTCGATGAGCCGCCCCGCCGCGGGCATGGTCAGTGCCCCGCAGAGGGTCCCCACGAGGTAGGCCGACGAGACCCCCGACCGCGACAGGTCGAGATCGGTGGCGAGGTGGTCGACGAAGACCGATACGCCGACCGTCTGGCCGGGTCCCGTGGCTCCCTGGATGACCACCGCACCGGCCAGCACCAGCCACGGCAGCCGCTGAGCCCGGCGGTCGGCGCCCGCCACTGGGGCGGGCCTGGTCGTCAAGGTCGGTCGGGCCCCGACCCGGTCACCGGGTCGAGGCGGCGGTGGCAGCCCGCACGATCAGGTCGGCGACGGTGTCGAGATCGAGCGCCGTGGAGTCGATGAAGAGGTGGAAGAGCGCCGGGTCGCGCCAGTCGCGCTGGTACAGCCGGCGCCAGTACAGCGCCCGGACCTCGTCGGTCTTCTCCAGCCGGCGCCGGGCGGTGTCCTCGTCGAGGTCCTCGATCTCCATGCCCTGGAGCAAGCGTCGCTCGGCGGGGCCGTCGAGGCGGACGCGGTAGGCCTCGGGCAGGACCGCCGACGCCGCCCATCCGAGCACCACCCCACCGGCGCCGCTCGAGGCGAAGGCGTGGAGGCGCGCCTCGGCCTCTCGCCGGACCGTCCGGTCGGGGTGCTCGACGGTCTCGGTGACGGGGCTCAGCTCGCTCGGGGTCGCGGCGAGGGCGCTGATGATCCGCTGCCAGAGCCCGCGCTCGAGCTCCTCTTCGGAGACGGCGGCCTCGCGGACCTCCTCCTCCATGCGCTGGCTGTCTCGGGCGGCGACGGCCCGGTCGAGGTAGGCGACCCCGAGGCGCTCGGCCACCAGGGGGGCGATGACGCTGCCTCCCGCCCCGTAGCTCGCAGACACCGCGATGACCCGCACACCGCCTCCTGATCGTCGACCTCCACACACGATGCCAGGGATCGTGCCCGGGGGGTGACGCGCCAGTGGCCGGGCAAGGGGCACGGCTCCTCAGCGTGCCGAGCGCTCGGCCAGCGCGTCGAGGGCCTCGATCAGCCGGTCGCAGGCCCAGTCGAGGTCGTGGCGTTGGATGTTCAGCGGTGGGGCGATGCGGATCGTCGAGCCGTGGGTGTCCTTGACGAGGACCCGGCGGCGCATCAGCTCCTCGCACAGGGCCCGGGCGGGGCCGAGGGAGGGAGCCAGGTCGACACCGGCCCACAGTCCTCGCGCCCGAACGGCGGTGACGTGGTGGCGGGGGAGTGCCGCCAGCCGGCATGCGAGGACCTCACCCATCGCCGTCGCCTGTCGCTGGGGTTCGTCCGACTCGAGGAGGTCGAGCACCGCGAGCCCGACCGCGCACGACAGCGGGTTTCCACCGAAGGTCGACCCGTGCCGGCCCGCGGTCAGGACCCCGAGCATGTCGGCGCTGCCCACCACGGCGGAGACGGCCACGATGCCCCCACCGAGCGCCTTGCCGAGGAGGTAGGCGTCGGGGCGCACCCCCTCGTGGTCGCAGGCGAACGTGCGGCCGGTCCGGCCGAGGCCGGACTGGATCTCGTCGGCGACGAGGAGGATGCCGGCGTCGTCGCACAGTTCGCGCACCGCCCGCAGGTAGCCGTCCGGCGGGATCCGCACCCCTGCCTCACCCTGGATCGGTTCGACGAGCACCGCCACCGTCCGGGGCGTGACCGCCGCCGCCATGGCGGCGGCGTCGCCGAAGGGCACGACCGTGAACCCGGGGCCGAACGGCCCGAAGCCCTCCCTCGCCTCGGGATCGGTGGAGAAGCCGACGATGGTGGTGGTGCGACCGTGGAAGTTCCCGTCGCACACGATGATCTCCGCCTCCCCGTCGGGGACCCCCCGCCGGAGCATGCCCCAGCGGCGGGCCGCCTTGATGGCCGTCTCCACCGCTTCGGCGCCGGTGTTCATCGGCAGCACCATCTCCTGGCCGCACAGCGCCGCCAGCCGCTCGCAGAACAGCGGCAGCCGGTCGTTGCCGAACGCCCGGGAGGTCAGTGTCACCAGGTCGAGCTGCGCCTTGGCGGCCGCCACGAGCGCCGGATGGCGGTGACCGAAGTTCAACGCCGAGTAGGCGGACAGCAGGTCGAGGAGGCGCCGCCCCTCGTCGTCGGTGACCCACGACCCTTCGGCGGCGGTGAGCGTCACCGGTAGGGGGTTGTAGTTCGGGGCGGCCCACCGCCCGTCGGGGCTCTCCTGCGGTGCGGTCGGTGTGCCCACGCCCGTTCAGTCCCGGCCCTGCCACGTGCTGATGCACGCTTCATTGCCCTCGGGATCCGCGAGGACCCAGAACGCGGGTGCTGCGTCGTCGGACACCAGGGTGCCGCCGGCCGCCAGCGCTGCGGCGATCCGCGCCTCGGCGACGTCGTGAGGGACGGTCACGTCGATGTGGATCCGGTTGCGCTGGGGGCGGGGGGCGTCCATCTGCTGGAACCAGACGGCTGGGCCGCGACCGTAGGGATCCACGCACTCGTCGTCACCCGCACCCTCGTAGCCGAGGACCGCCTCCCAGAAGGGCTTCACGGCGGAGATGTCGAGAGCGTCGACGGCGATCTCCATCTGGGCCACCGCCGTCGGCTCTGCGGGGATGCCGAGCTCGGCGGCGATCGTCGAGATCGTGCGGGCGAGGTCGACATCGCGGGTGGTCAGGCCGCCTGTCTCGTGGGTGGTGAGGAGGACGTGGACGCGCGGGTAGGTGATGGTCAGGTCGGGGTGGTGGTCGGCGTCGTCGGCCGCGGCGCCGATGCGGGCGGCGAGCTCGACGCCGGCAGCGAACGAGCCGGTGCGGAACGACGCCTGGAGCGTCTTCAGCAGCACTCGCCAGTCATCCAGCTGCTCGCTTCCGCTGACCTGGTCCGCCGTGAGCCTCTGGGTCGCGTCCATCTACCAAGGTTGCCAGGGCGGGGCTCTGCGTGAGCGGCGTGCACGCTCACGCGGTGAGCGGTCGCTCCGAGCGCCGAGACGACCTCGCGCGTTTCCGGTTCTGTCTATCGTGTGGCGGTGGCGGATCAAATGCCGGTCGTGGATGCAGATGGTTGTCGACTCGACCTCCGGCGGCTGCTCGCGTCCGTCGAGACTGCCCCGCCGGTGGGGGCCGTCGACGCCCTGGCGGCCGAGCTCGTCCGGATGCTCGACGCCACCGAGGTGAGTCTCCTGGTCGCAAACTTCTCGGGGACGGCCGCCGTGCGGATGTCGCACGTCACCAGGAGCGAGGGTGGCATGGCCGACGGACGCAACGAGCGCAAGGAGTCGTTCCCGCTCAACGGGTCGCCACGCCATCGAGTCCTCACGAGCCAGGAACAGGTGGTCGAGTCCCACGGAGACGGCTGGCGGGTCCTCGTCCCGGTCACCGAGCGCGGCGACGCCATCGGCATCCTCGAGCTCACGCTCCCGCACCGCCCTGACACCGAGACCCTCCGGTACCTCACGTCTGCCGCGCACGCCCTGGCGTACACGGTGGTCGCGGCCCGCCGGCACACGGACCTGTTCGAGTGGGCGCAGCGCGATGTGCCGTTCTCGCTCCCGGCCGAGATCCAGCGTCGCCTGCTGCCCGACTCCTACACCGTCGAGGGCGGCCCGTTCACGCTCGCCGGCTGGCTGGAGCCGGCAGCGAGCGTCGGTGGCGACACCTTCGACTACTCCGTCGATCGTGAGTACCTGTACGCCTCCGTCAGCGACGCGGTTGGTCATGCCATTGGCGCCGCGCTGCTCGCCACCCTTGCGGTGGGGAGCCTCCGCAACACCCGTCGGTCAGGGGCGTCTCCACGCGAACAGGCCAACGCGGCGAACGCCGCGCTGATCGACAGTTCCGCTTCTGACGAGTTCGTCACGGCCCAGATCCTGCGGATCAGGATCGCCGACGGCGCCGTCGACATCGTCAATGCCGGCCATCCCCTGCCGTACCTCCTCCGAGACGGCGCAGCGGCAGCAGTCGACCTGACTCCGGGCCTGCCACTCGGCATCTCTCGCGACTCGTACGAGACCCACAGACTGACGCTCGAGCCCGGCGACCGCCTGCTGATCGTGACCGACGGGTTCCTCGAGCGGAACGCCGACATCGCCATCGGCGACATCCTCGTGCACTCCGCTGACCGGCACCCCCGCGAGGTCGTCCGTGAGCTCGCGCGAGACGTGCTCGACGCGACCGGTGGCGACCTCCGCGATGACGCGACCGTCCTCTGCATCGACTGGTACGGACCGCGTGGTGTCCGCAACGCCACCGGAGGAGCCAGCCTCGATCGGGCCACGTCCGGCTGACCTCAGGTCAGAGACCGGGAAGCGCAGTGGGTTGGATTGGAGCGGGTGACGGGAATCGAACCCGCGTTCTCAGCTTGGGAAGCTGATCGGAGGGGGTTCCTGACCAGCCGGTTCAGCGCGAACTCCCTGGTCACAGCGTTTTAGCGTGTCCGTCCGTGACCGCCAGAAGCCGCCCGTGACCGTCCGTCAGGTCACGCCAAGGTCACGCCGGAGCCGAGATGAGCGCGGGATCGGACTCTGCGGAACCCCGCGGCCACCTACGAGCTCGGTCCGGTGCCGGGAGGCACAAGCTCAGTCGAGGGTCCACCAGTAGTTGACATCGCCGAGAGGCTTCCGATCCCCGCCGAGAGACTCGTAGAGCGCTTGGGCCGTCTCGTTGTGCGCACCCGTCGAGAGCCAGAACTTGGTTGAGCCGTGCCTGCGCGCGAGCACCATGGCCTCGGTGATGAGCGCCGTCGCGATGCCTTGTCGCCGCCACGCCTCGCGCACGTCCAACTCGTGCACGTAGGTGGTCAACCGTCCGCTGGGCGAGCGCATGTGCAGACCCCACGCCAGGCCAGCCGGAGTTCGGCCGACGTACGCGCCGAGCGCAAAGGATGTTGGGTCCTCGAGGAACGCTTGCGGCCCGGCACCGTCGGTTGAGAGGGAGGGATCGAAGTCTGGGAGCACCGCCGCGAACAGCTCGACCAGCACATCCGGCTGTCCCACCTGCAATTCGCGGATCTCGACCACAGTCGCTCCTTCCGAGAGTGTGGCGACGGATGCCGGGATCGTCATCAACCACCCAGAGCCTGTCACCCACCGGCGCTTGCCGCGGGGCGGTTCCGTAGATATCCGGTGTGTGGACTGCGTCCAGATCCGGCGACTGCCCGAGCGTCCGCGTCGTTATCGCGACGCAGCCCGCCTGAGCGGGCGCGAGACTGCCGAGAGTGTGGAGCCGGCATCGTTCTACACGGGCATCGTCGCCGAGCTCTACGCGCCCCTGAAGTCGGCGTCGCAAGACCCTGAGTCGTACGCCCGCTTCATCGAAGCCTCGGGCCAGCCTGCCCTCGAGCTCGGCTGCGGCAACGGCGATCCGCTTCTCGAGCTGCGTCGACGCGGCCTCGACGTCGATGGCGTCGACTCGTCAGCCGACATGCTCGCGATCTGTCGCCGACGCGCCGCCGACGACGGTCTCGACGTCACGGTGCATCACCAGGCGATGGAATCACTCGACCTTCCCAGGCGCTACCGGTCGATCTTCCTTGCGGGCCCCACCTTCAACCTGCTGCCGGACGACACCACGGCGACGCGAGCGCTGGAACGAATCCGTGACCACCTCGACGAGGGCGGCTCCGCCCTCGTTCCCCTGTTCGTCCCGACGCCGACGGCCGAAGATGCGCTCGGCCAACCACGCTCTGCGACTGAGCCGGACGGGTCCACCATCAGCGTCACTGCCATCGCCGAGGAGCGCGACGACGAGGCGCGGACGCAACGCACGACCCTCCGCTACGAACGGGTCACCGCGGGACGGCGAACGACGGTCGATCGACCATGGGTGCTCCACTGGCACACGCAGGACGGCTTTCGCAGGCTCGCGTCATCGGTGGGACTCGCAACGGTCGCAGTCCTCGACGCAGCCGGCCGTCCCGCGAAGGAAGACGCCACCGTGTTCGTCTTCTGGCTGCAATCGGAATCCCAATGAACGACCAGAGTGCGGCCTCATTCTGAGCGCATAAGTGCCGATCGCGCGGGCCGTCGATCGCGGATAACACCTGGCTGCGACACCTGGGGTGGGTCTCCGAAGCCGGCGGGGCGCCCAGAACGTCGTACCGAGTCGCGGGCGCCAGGTCGGTGGCCGAGGCGGGAAACCCTGAGGGCCCTCGGTCGCGCTGACCGCTAGGAACCGTCACTGACCGTTCCCAGATTCCCTCGCGAGATCCCGGGCCGCTCAGCGGCCTAGTGGAGTATCGACACCTTTTTCGAGCCGACAGGCCCCGCGGACCACGAACAAGGTAACTTGACGTAGTGGAACCCGTCGTCCTGGCAAGCGCCCGGAGGCACGGGATACACGATGACGACATGCTCCATGCCTACCGCCACCCGATCCGAGTCTTCGAGAGCGACGACCTCACCATGGTCATCGGCGGGGATCGCGCCGGCCGACCCCTCGAGGTGGGCGTGGTCACGTCCGAGGATGGCGTCGAGTTCGTCGTCCACGCCATGGCAGCCCGCCCGAAGTTCCTGAGGTGACACCGATGCCCCGATCGATCCAGGACATCCTCGACCACGCCGACGAGCTGGCCCAGCGCTTCGAGGACTACGAGCCCTCGCCCGACGACGAGGTGGACGTCGCCGAGCACCTGTTGCGGCGCGCCGCCCTGGCGCGCGCTCGCACCGAGCACCAGATCGCCGAAGCCGTCGTCGCCGCCCGCGCCGCCGGGCTGTCGTGGAAGCGCATCGGCGACCAGCTCGGCACCTCGGCCCAGGCGGCCCAGCAGCGCTACGGCAGCTTCGTCGAGACCCCGTGACGCGCCGCCGTGGCTCCCCAGGAGCCGCCCCGTTAGGTCACGCCAAGGTCACGCCGCCCCTCCCGGCGCGACGAAGGCCCCGGTCGGAGGGGCGCCGCAGCGCCCTGACCAGGGCCTTCGAGTGGAGCGGGTGACGGGAATCGAACCCGCGTTCTCAGCTTGGGAAGCTGATGTTCTGCCTCTGAACTACACCCGCGGCGTCGCGCACTCTACTGCTCGGCGAGGAGGACACCCGTCGGGGCCCAAGGCGTGACCCGCCGGCAGGAGCTCCGGTGGGCCACCATGGGCCCATGCGCGATCGCCCCTTGGTGTACCTCGCCGGGCCGCTGGGGTTCACCGAGCCCGGCCGCCGCTTCCACGACGAGGTGGTGGTCCCCGCGGTGCGGGCCGCCGGCTTCGACGTCGCCGACCCGTGGACCGGCGGAGGCGACATCGAGACCGCCCTCGGCATCGTCGACCACGACGAGCGGCGCCGGGCGCTGGTCCGGGCCAACCGGGCCGCGGGGGCGGCCAACGCCTCGATGATCGACCGCGCCGACGGTGTGCTGGCGGTGCTCGACGGTTCCGACGTCGACTCGGGCACCGCGGCCGAGATCGGCTACGCCGCCGCGCTCGAGGTCCCCGTCGTGGGCTGGCGCAGCGACCTGCGCGACAGCGGCGACAACGAGGCCACCGTGGTGAACCTCCAGGTCGAGCACTTCATCGAGCGCTCCGGTGGGGTGATCGAGTCCAGCCTCGACGGCGCCATCGCCGCCCTCTCGGCCGCCGTGGCAGGCTGACGTCCGTGGAGCGCGACGACTACCTCACCCACCTGCGCCGGGACGGGCACCGGATGGCCGACCTGGCCGAGGGCGACCTGTCGGCCCCGGTGCCGACGTGTCCTGACTGGACCCTCGCCGAGCTCGTCCGGCACACGGGCAACGTCCACCGATGGCAGACGGCCGCCGTCCGGGACGATCCCGCCGAGTTTCCGGATCCGGCCACCTGGCGCCTTCCTCCCGCCGAGGGCCAACCGCTCGCCGACTGGTTCCGGGCCGGTGTCGACGAGGCCGTTGCCGTCCTGTCAGCCGCGACGCCGGGCGAGCGCCGGTGGACGTGGGCCGGCCCCGGCACCACCGACTTCTACTTCCGGCGGATCGCCCAGGAAACCCTGGTGCACCGGATCGATGCCGAGCTGGCCGCAGGGGTCGAGCCGGAGCCGGTCGATCCCGGCTTCGCGGTCGACGGCATCGACGAGATGTGCGACGTCTTCATCCCCCATGCCGAGGGCCAGCCCGTCGGCGGCAGCGGCGAGACCCTCCACCTGCACGCCACCGACGCCACGGGAGAGTGGCTCTTCACCATGCACGGCGACCACGTGGAGGTTGCACGCGGCCATGCCAAGGGCGACGCGGCCGTGAGGGCGACGGCGCGGGACCTGCTCCTCATCTCGTGGGGCCGAGACCCCCTCGGCGAGCTGGAGGTCTTCGGTGACGAGTCGGTCGTGGCGCGCTTCCGGACCGCCGCCGCCCTCTGATGTCGATGCGGAACCTGACCCTCGACCGGTGATGTTCTGCCCCTGAACCACCCCCGCGAGGGGCCACGTCCCACCTCCGTCGCCGTCACCGGTCGGCGCTAGGGTCGGCAGCCGTGATCCTCTCCGACCGGACCATCCGCGAGCAGCTGGCTGCGGGCCGCATCGTCATCGAGCCCTTCGACGAGGCCGACATCCAGCCGTCGTCGGTCGATCTGCACATCGACCGCTTCTTCCGGGTGTTCCGCAACCACACGATGGCCCACATCGACGTGAAGCAGGACCTCGAGGAGCTCACCGAGCTGGTCGAGGTGGGCGAGGACGACGTCTTCATCCTCCACCCCGGCGAGTTCGTCCTCGGCTCAACCGCCGAGCGGGTGGCGCTGCCCGACGACCTGGTCGCCCGCCTCGAGGGCAAGAGCTCCCTCGGCCGCCTCGGTCTGCTCATCCACAGCACCGCGGGATTCGTCGATGCAGGTTGGGACGGCCACCTCACGCTCGAGCTCTCCAACGTGGCCACGTTGCCGATCACGCTCTACCCGGGCATGAAGATCGGCCAGATCAGCTTCCTGCAGATGACCACTGCTGCCGACCAGCCCTACGGCACCGGCAAGCTCGGCTCGAAGTACCACGGCCAGCGGGGTCCCACCCCCAGCCGCTACTTCGAGAACTTCCGCCCCCGCCGCTAGCGAGGGTGGGCCGCTACTCGGCCGGCTCGACCTCGGGGTCGGTGTCCTCGCCGGCGCCGCCACCCACCTTGATGTCCTCGGCGGGGTTGCGGCGCGCGCCGTTGGCGACGGTGGGGTGCTCGAGGGCTTCGAGGAGGTGGATGGAGATGTCGGCCACGCGCACCTCATCCTCCTCCTTGCCGGCCCCCTTCACGCCGTCGTCGAGCATGATGTAGCAGAACGGGCAGGCGGTGGCGACGCGCGTGGCCCCGGTGGCGATGGCCTCCTGGGAACGCTCGTCGTTGACCTTCTTGCCGACCGTCTCCTCCATCCACATGCGGGCACCACCGGCGCCGCAGCACATGCCCTTGGTGCCGGTGCGGCCCATCTCGACCACCTCGACGCCGGCGATGGCGCCCACCACCTTGCGGGGCCCCATGTAGATGTCGTTGTGGCGGCCGAGGTAGCACGAGTCGTGGTAGGTGATCCGCTCGTCGAGGCGGGCACCGGACACATCGAGCTGGCCGGAGTCGATGAGGTGGCTCAGCAGCTGGGAGTGGTGGATGACCTCGTAGTGGCCGCCGAGCTGCGGGTACTCGTTCAGCAGGGTGTTGAAGCAGTGCGGGCACTGGGTGACGATCTTCTTGACCGCCATGCCGTCGAGCGTCTCGATGTTCTGCATGGCCAGCATCTGGAAGATGTACTCGTTGCCCGAGCGGCGGGCGGGGTCGCCGGTGCACATCTCCGAGGGGCCGAGGATGGCGAAGTCGAGCCCGGCGCGCTGCATGAGCTTGGCGGTGGCCTGGGTGACCTTCTGGTTCTTGTCGTCGAAGCTGCCGGCGCAGCCGACCCAGTAGAGGTACTCGTGGTCGAGCTCGCTACCGGGCTCGACCACGTCGATGCCCTCGAGGTCCTTGGCCCACGCGGCGCGGTCGTCCTGCGCCATCCCCCACGGGTTGCCGGAGTTCTCCATGGAGCGGTAGGCGCTGCCGAGCTCGGAGGGGAAGTTGGACTCCATGAGCGACAGGTAGCGGCGCATGTCGAGGATCTTGTCGAGGATCTCGATGTTGACCGGGCAGATCTCGTCGCACGCCTTGCACGAGGTGCACTGCCAGATCTCCTCGGCGGTGATCCGCTCGAACATGGCGTTGGACGAGATGGTGATGTCGCGGTCGACGCCGAGGGGAGGCGACACCGGCGAGCCCGCAGCGGTGGCGGCCATGACCTCTCCGGTCTTGAGCACGATCTCGCGGGGGTCGAGGGCCTTGCCGGTGGCATGCGCCGGGCACACGCTGGTGCAGCGGCCGCACATGGTGCAGGCGTCAGTGTCGAGCAGCTGCTTCCAGGTGAAATCCTCGATGACGCTGGCACCGAAGGTCTCGAGCTCGGTCTCCATGAGGTTGGGCATGGCCTTCATGGCGCCCTTGGGGCGCTCGCGGTCGCGCAGGTACATGTTCAGCGGGCTGGTGAACATGTGACGGAGCATGGTGATCGGGAGGATCACGAGGAAGGTGAAGAAGGCCACCACGTGGGTGATCCACTGCGAGCGGTGCCAGCTCGAGAGGGCCTCGGCGCTGAGCCCATCGACCAGACCCGAGAGCGGGTACCCGATGAACGACCAGACCTCGTGGTCGGGCCGGCCCTCGAGGGCGATGCGGAACATCTCGGTGGTGAACCCGGTGATGCCGAGCACCAGGAAGGTGGCGAGGATCAGGGCGTGCTCGGGCTTGGACTTGATGCGGATCCGGTAGACGCGCTGGATGTAGCGGCGGTAGATGGCCCATGCCACCCCGATGGTGAACACCACCCCGGCGAGGTCGCCTACGAAGGCGTAGCCCCGGTAGACGTCGCCGTGGAGGAACTTCAGCACCGGCGGCATCTGGTGGTCGATCTCGAGCACCGTGGTGACCGCCAGCAGTGTCAGGAACCCGAAGTAGATCATCGAGTGCATGAGCCCGGCGCCGCGGTCGCGCAGCAGGGTCTGCATGTAGACGCCTGCCCGGAAGTCCTTCAGGCGTCGGCCCACGTTGGCCTTGGTGGTGGCCCGCCGGTCGGGGGCGCCCCGCTCCCAGTTCCGGACCCGGAGCGAGAAGTGCCAGGCTCCCCAGATCAGCAGCACCGGGGTGACCGAGTAGAAGGCCAGCACCCACGCGTCGGGGATGTTGCCGAAGACCGTGCGGTGGACTGGGTCGTCGGTCTCGAAGTGGAACAGCGTCGCCGCCACCCACGATCCGATGGTGACGATCGAGAAGCCGATGCCCACCGCCAGGGCGACCGAGCTCGCCTTCACCTTGGGTCGCTTGGACGTGGGCGCCTCGTCGGACGATGGCGCCGGCTGCTCCGTGGTGGTTGCCATAGCGCCGGTCAGGCTAGACGC
>DATKDW010000070.1 GCA_035512495.1 Acidimicrobiales bacterium | reverse complement strand
GCGCTGCCCTTTTGGGCCTCGACGGCCACCGGCACGTAGCCCATGGTGCGGAGGCGCTCGGCGACGAGGGTCGAGCTGTCGCCGTCGAGCGACCCCTGGAGGAGGCGGCCGTCCTTGTCGCGGACCTTGTACTGGTACGTGGTTGCCATGGTCTCTCCCCTAGCTCTCGCCGCTCAGGCGGCGGAGGTCTTCCTGGTTGGCGCAGCGCTCGAGGGCGGTCGCCATGGTGATCTTGCCGATCTTGACGAGGTTGGCCAGCGACTGGTCCATCGTCTGCATGCCGTACTTCGCGCCCGCCTGCATGGCGGAGTAGATCTGGTGGGTCTTGCCCTCCCGGATCAGGTTGCGGATGGCCGGCGTGGCGATCATCACCTCGGCCGCCACCGCCCGGCCCTTGCCGTCGGGCGTGGGCAGCAGCTGCTGGGTCACGATGCCCTGGAGGGCGGTGGCGAGCTGCACCCGCACCTGGCCCTGCTGGTTGGCGGGGAAGACGTCGATGATGCGGTCGACCGACTGCGGGGCGTCCTGGGTGTGCAAGGTGCCGTAGACGATGTGGCCGGTCTCGGCGGCGGACAGCGCCATGTGGATGGTCTCGAGGTCGCGCATCTCGCCGACGAGGATGACGTCGGGGTCCTGGCGCAGCACGTGCTTGAGGGCCTGAGCGAACGACTGGGTGTCCTCGCCCACCTCGCGCTGGTTCACCACCGACATCTTGTGGTGGTGGAGGAACTCGATGGGGTCCTCCACCGTCATGATGTGGTGCGGCCTCTTGCGGTTGATGATGTCGATCAGCGACGCCAGGGTGGTCGACTTGCCGGAGCCGGTGGGGCCGGTGACCAGCACCAGGCCACGGGGCAGCTCGGCCAGCTGGGCCACCGCCGGCGGCAGCCCGAGGTCCTCCAGCGGCACGATCTCGTAGGGGATGACTCGCATGACCGAGCCCACCGCGTCGCGCTGGAGGAAGACGTTGACGCGGAAGCGGCCGAGGCCCGGGATGGAGTGCGAGGTGTCGAGCTCCTTGTCCGACTCGAAGCGCTCCCGCTGCTTCTGGGTGAGGATGGCGAAGATCATCCGGCGGATCTCGGAGCCGTTCAACACCGGGAACTCGGTGAGGCGCTTGAGCTCGCCGTTGACGCGCACCACCGGCTCGGAGCCGTTGGTGAGGTGCAGGTCGGAGCCCCCGAGGTCGAGGACCCTCTGGAGCAGCTCGTTGACGTGCAGCTCGTCGGCGCCGCCGTCGTCCCACCCACCGTGGACGGTGGGCTCCTCGCTGATCTCCATGGGCTCGCCGGTGGGGCTGGTGGCGGGCGCGGCCGACGGCGGTTGGCCGTACATGCTGGTGACCACCCGTTGCAGCTCGCTGCGCACGGCGACGGCCGGCTTGACCGCCCACCCCGTCGCCGAGGTGATGGCGACCGTGGCGTCCTTGTCGGTGGGGTCGGCCATGGCAACCACGAGCTGGTCGGCGTCGACGTCGACGGCCACGGCCAGGTGCTTGTGGGCCAGCTCGGCGGGGATGCAGCGGTCGAGGTCGACCGGGATGATCTGCTCGGCCAGGTCGATGAAGGGGGTTCCGACCTGGTCGGCGATGGCCGCCACCAGGTCCTTCTCCCCCACCAGGCCGGCAGACATCAAGATGGCGGGCAGGGGCTGGCCGTCGGCGGTTTCCTTCTGGAGAGACATCTCCAGGTCTTCGCGGGAGAGGACCTTGCGCTCGACGAGGAACTCACCGAGGTGACGCGATCGATTCGACATGGCCTTCCATCGGCACGTCCACCACACATCCTGAGCCCCAGAGCCCGATCTGCTCCCCACGCGGGTCAGCGGTTGCGGACGGCCTGGATCTGGCCGACGGGCAGGGGAAGGGTCGACGAGGTCGAGAGGACGCCGGCAATGGTGCCGCTGGTGGTGCCGTCGGGGCCGGTGGCCGTCCAGGTGGCGGTCCAGCGCTGGGTGGCGGTGACGACGTTGTCGTCGTCGACGTGGCGGTAGGTGTGGCGGACTTCGCCGTCGGGATACGGGCCGCCCTGGCTGGTGACGCCGGTGACCACGGTGCCGTCGCCCCAGTCGATGTCGTAGGTGGAGCTGGTGGTGATGGTGATGGCGAAGCCGAACGCACCCATCGCCGGCAGCCGCTCGCCCTGCGTCCCGCCGATCTCGAGGTACGCCGGCAGGCCGGTGACGGCACGGCCCGGTGAGATCTCGAGCGTCGGCGCCGGCAGCGTGACCCGCTCCCGCCACAGGTGCTCCGCCGCGGCATCGGCGCTCACCCTCGGGAGGTCCTGGAGCGGCGACGACGGGCAGTAGCCGTGCTCGGCGATCTGCGCCCTGGCCCGAGCCTCGTTCTCGATCCCCTCCCGGGAGGTGGGGCTGCCCGGGACGCTGAACACGTTGACGCACCGAGACCCGTCGTCCCGCAACCCCAGCGACGTGCTCACCATCGTCAGGGGAGGAGGGGCAGAAGGGCCGGTCGAGACGGGCGAGGTGGAGGGTTGGGAGCGGCGGGAGCGTTGACGCTGCGATCCCAGCTCCACTTGCATCTCGTCAAGACCCACGGGTGTCACCGTGGGCTCCTGAGCTCCCAACGGAACCCGGCCGTGACTTGCCAGTACGAAGATGACCCCCAAGGTCAGGACTCGTCGCCACATGGGTCGATCACCTCCTCAACGGTGCGTCCCTCAGCTGTGACCTCTCGGCTGACTCTCCAAGCAGTGGGATTCCTGATACTCACTTGAGTCGGCGCCGGAACCAACTGCAGATAGCCGGGCGAGACCTCATATCCACTACTGAAGATTCCGCCGTAATCGCGTTGGTCGCTCACAAAGATGCACTCAGGGGTTGCGCTCACAACCTGCAGGACCTCGGTGACTGGATCGCTGGGTTCCTCCCTGATCCCATCGAACTCGTCGCCCGCGATCTCCCCCAGTAAGTCCTCCATCTGCCCATACGCCGGTTCGGCGTAGAGCTCGGCTAGCCAGGCGTGGTTGTCGACGGTGGGGCCTTCGTCGGCCTTGTACTGGCGGAACATCTCGCCCCAGGACTCGTCGAGGGCGTCCATCACGCGCTGGACGTACTCGACGGTGATCTCGTCGGGGATCTCGTCGACACCCACGGTGGTGGAGGTGGTCGTGGGGGCGATCGGGAGGGTGGTGACCGGGGCTGAGTCGGGCGCTGCATCGCCGCCGCAGGCCGACACGGCGGCGAGGGCCGCCACGACCAGGCACCATCGCTTGCGAACCCTCACCGGCTGCTCCCGCTGCGTGTCATTTCATGCACTTCGACGCAAGGGCGCAATCTACGCACCGCCACGCCTCCACCGCAACGCCCACACGGCACGCCGCCCGCGACACCGGAGTGCCCCGCGGGGCACTCGGCGAGCCCGCGCACCCGTTCTCCGGACCAAAGCTCCCGGAAATGCGGAAGAACCGTCCGGAGAAGCGCCCGAAACGGTCCGGAGAACGCCCGACAACGCCCGCCAACGCGCCTGACCGCGCAGCACCCGACTGGGGCGCTACGCCACCACCCGGAGGAGCTCCTCCACGGAGGTCTGGCCGCTGGCCACGTGCTCGAGGCCGGCCTGGCGGAGGGTGAGCATGCCCTCGGACACGCTGACCTTCTTGATGTCGTCGGACGCGGCACGCTCGGCGATGAGGGTCTCGATCTCCTCGGTGACCAACAGCACCTCGTGGAGGGCGAAGCGGCCGACGTAGCCGGTCTTGCCGCAGGTGCCGCAGCCCACGGGGCGGTGCAGCTCGGCAGGCAGCTGGCCGCCCTCGATGTCCCACCCGAGCGCGGTGATGTCGCCGGCGCCGGGCGTGTAGCGCTCCTTGCACCGCTCGCACAGCCGGCGGATGAGGCGCTGGGCCACCACGCAGTCGATGGCGCTGGAGACCAGGTAGGGCTCGAGGCCCATCTCGACGAGGCGGGTCGGGGTCGAGCAGGCGTCGTTGGTGTGGAGGGTCGAGAGCACGAGGTGACCGGTGAGGGCGGCCTCCATGGCGATGCTCGCCGTCTCGCGGTCGCGGATCTCGCCGACGAGCACGACGTCGGGGTCGGCGCGCAGGATCGTGCGCAGCGCCGAGGCAAAGGTGAGGCCAGCCTTGGGGTTCACCTGCACCTGGTTGATGCCGGCGAGGCGGTACTCGACCGGGTCCTCCACCGTGATCACGTTCTTGGTGGGGTCGGACAGGACGTTGAGCGTGGCGTAGAGGGTGGTCGACTTGCCGGAGCCGGTGGGGCCGGTGACGAGGATGGTGCCGTAGGGCTTGGTGAAGACCGACTGGTAGCGCTTCAGGGTCTGAGGCAGGAAGCCGAGCTCGGGCAGGGCCAGCAGGGCGGTGCTCTTGTCGAGGATGCGCATGACGATCTTCTCGCCGTAGACCGTCGGCAGGGTCGCCACCCGGAGGTCGACCTGGCGCCCGCCCATGGTCGTGGAGATGCGCCCGTCCTGGGGCAGGCGCCGCTCGGCGATGTTCAGGTCGGCCATGATCTTGACGCGGCTGATCAGGCCGGCCTGGACCCGCTTGGGCGAGCGCATGACCTCGTGGAGCACGCCGTCGATCCGGTAGCGGATGCGCACGTCGCGCTCGGTGGGCTCGATGTGGATGTCGGACGCACGGTCCTGCACCGCCTGGCGGATCAGCAGGTTCGCCAGCTTGACGATCGGCGCGTCCTCGGTGACCTCCTTGAGCTGCGCCAGGTCGCCGGCATCGTCGGCCTCGTCGATGGCCATGCCGCCGACGTCCTCGAGCTCGGCGTCGAGGCGGTGGTGCTTGTCGATCGCCTCGTGGAGGGCGACCAGGGTGGTGACGACGGTGCGGACCTCGGCCTTGGCCACCGAGCGGATGTCGTCGACGGCGAGGACGTTCGACGGGTCGGCCATCGCCACGATGAGGACCTTCTCGTCCCACGCGATGGGCATGGCCTGGTAGCGGCGGGCCAGCGCCTCTGGGATGGCGGCGACGGCGACCGGGTCGATCGGGTACTCGGCGAGGTCGACGAACTCCATGCCGATGCCGGCCGCGATGGCCTCCACCAGCTGGGACTCGGTGACGATCTTGCCCTCGATGAGGATGCGGCCGATGGCGTGGCCGGACTGGGCGGCCTCGGCGGCGGCGGCGTCGAGCTGCTCCTCGGTGACGAGGCCACGATCGAGGAGGAGCCCGCCGAGCTGATCACGCTCACTCGTGCTCGCGGTTCCCACCCCCTCGTCGCTCGTCGTGGTCATGGTTCCCACCGCTCAGGTTCGCACAGATGAGAGGAACTTGAGCAGCGCGCCGCGGTGGGCGGGGTCGACCGGCTTGGGGGGCTCGTGACCCTTGCGGTCGGGCTTCGGCGAGGCATCGCCTGCCGGCGCGTCGGCCTCGTCGTCGTCACGGGCGGACTCCCGCTCGGGACCGTCGGCGGTCTCGCTCGGGCGGAGCCCGGCGAGGTGCTGGAGCAGGGCAGGGTCTTCCGGGACCGGGAGGACAACGTCGGTGCTGAGGGCGTCGGCCCTTGTCGCCGACTTGGCGGGGGTCGCGGGGCGGTGCTGGGGGTAGAGGCTCGACCAGGTGGGACGGGGGCCCTGCGGCTCCTCGACCGGCGCGTCGACCGCAGCCTCGGCCACCTCGGCGCCTTCGTCGTGGGACACCGGCCCGTAGGTCCCGGTGACCGGGTCGATGTCCACGTCGACGTCCTCCTCGTCGTCGAAGGCGGTCACGACCAGGTCATCGACCTCATCGTCGATCTCGTCGCCGAGGGCGGTCACGACCAGGTCATCGAGCCCGTCGACCTCGTCGTCGTCCTCCTCATCGAGGGCGGTCACCTCGTCGTCGAGCAGGTCGGCCACCAGGTCGGCCCCGACGGTCCAACGGTCCGTCTCGGTGGCCGATTCGCCGGTCGAGGGCTCAAGGACCTCGACCAGTCCCGCCTCGACCAGGGCCCTCACGGTCCGGCTGGCGGCGAGCTCGTCCTGGCCCAGGTCGTCGCCCATGGCGCGGACCGACGTCCCGCCGCCGATGGCGACCAGGCCGTCCCACTGCGCCTGGTCGACGGGGACCGACTCGGCCGGCAGGATGCGCGTCAGCGCCACCCGGTGTTCGAGCGAGGGCACCACGGCGACGATCTCCCGCCACTCGGCGAGGAGGACCTCGGCGCCGGTGAGCAGGTCTTCGACCTCGGTGGGCTCCTCGGGGTCCTCGGAGCGCTCACCGCTCTCGAAGGCGAAGCTGCCCTCCTCGAGGCGCAGCAGCTCGAAGGCGCGGGTCTCGGGGGTCTCGCCACCGAGCGGCGACTCGATCCCCACCACGAGGCCGGCGTCGAGCCAGGCGCCACCCGCGCCGCGCGGGCTCGTGATGCGCAGGTGGCCGGTCTTCGATGTCGCCGCCAGCAGGCGGATGACATCAGCGAGTGCGAACGTGTCGAGGGTGCCCTGTAGGGACACGGTGACCTCCGAAGGGGGGATGACGGTTCTATCCCATCGGCCGTCCCCGGCCGGAACTTCACCGGTTTCTCCGGATCGGGGCTCAGGTTCGCTCAGGGTGGCCGGCGCCGGCGAGGTGGGCCAGCACGGCCGCCGACATCGCCTCAAGGGGCGCGTCCTCCCTGGTCCAGAGGCGAAAGGAGAGCGCCGCCTGGTGGATCAGCATGCCCACGCCGTTGGCCGCCCGGGCGCCTCGCTCCCGCGCCGCGGCCACCAGCGGGGTGACGAGGGGCTCGTACACGAGGTCGACGACGAGCTGGCCGGGGCCGAGGAGCCCGGGGTCGAGCGGCAGCAGGGCGGGATCGACGTGAGCCTCACCGATGGGGACCACACGCTCCCCCTCCTCGGGCCCGCCGGCGACCCGCTGGCCCATCCCCACGGGGGTGGCGTTGACGACGAGCTCGGCGCCGTCGACCTCGTCGGGCGACCCGACCCGCCCGGCGGCACCGGCGAGGGCGGCCGCCACCCCGGCGGGCTCCTCTCGGCGGGCGACCACCACGACCTCCGACGCCCCTGCGGCGGCGAGGGCGCGGACCACGGCCCGGGCCGCCCCACCCGACCCGAGGACCAGGCAACGCCGGCCGGACGGGTCGAAGCCGTCGTCGGCCCGCAGCGACGCCACGAAACCGTCACCGTCGGTGTTGTGGCCCTCGAGCACCGACCCCGACCGGACGACGGTGTTGACCGCCCCGAGGGCGGTCGCCGCCGGGCTGAGCGTGTCGACCGCCGCCGCCACGTCGGCCTTGTGGGGCATGGTCACGTTCAGGCCGTCGATCCCGAGGGCCCGCACGCCCTCGATCGCCGCCCTCGCCCCACCGGCCGGCACCGCGAAGGCCAGGTACACCCAGTCGAGCTCCAGCGCCCGGAACGCGGCGTTGTGGAGCCGGGGCGACAAGGAGTGGCGCACCGGGTCGCCGATCACCCCCGCGACCCGCGTCGACGCCCCCGGCCACGACGAGCCGGAGCCGGCGAGGGCGGTCACGGGATGAGCCCGGCTTCCTGGGCCGCGCGCCGATCACGCAGGAAGTCGTTGTAGTCCTCGGAGAACGAGTGGACGCGCGGGTCCTTGAGGACGTAGTAGAGCCACGGCCCGTCCTCGGGGTTGAGGGCGGCGTCGAGCGACGCCCGGCCGGGGGCCCCGATCGGGGTAGGCACCAGACCGGCGTTCTGGCGGGTGTTGTAGGGCGAGTCGATGGCCAGGTCGGACTGAGTGAGGCTGCCGCCCCGCCGGCCGAGGGCGTAGTAGAAGGTGGCGTCGATCCCGAGGGTCATGCCCTCCTCGAGGCGGTTGTGGATGACCCGGCTGATCTTGGCCCGGTCCTCGTCGGCCTTGGCCTCCGCCTCGATGAGCGAGGCCACGATCACGACCTCGTAGGGCGTGAGGCCCACCCGCTGCTCGGCCTCGGCATAGCCCAGCTCGTCGAGGGTGGCGTCGAAGGAGGCCACCATCCGCCGGAGCAGCACGGCCTCGTCCTCCCGGCCGTCGAGGGTGTAGGTCTCGGGGAAGAGGAGCCCTTCGAGCGGCTTGCCGTCGGGCTGGTAGCGCGAGCGGACCTCGCCGGCCTCGATGACCTCTCGGAAGGCGTCGGCGTCGAAGGCCTCGTCTCGCCCGATCACCTGGACGATCTCGTCGAGGACCAGGCCCTCGGGGACCGTGAGCCGTCCGGCCACCGTGGCGCGCGGGCCCCGTTCGAGCACCTCGACGACGTCGCCCATGCCCATGTTGCGTGCCAGCTGGTACTCACCGGCTTGGAAGGGGCCACCACCGTTGAACCGCAGGTAGAACCGGAAGATCTGACTGTCGCTGATGACGCCCTCGGCCTCGAGCATCTGGCCGATGGCGGTGGTGCTGCTGCCCTCGGGGATGACGAGGACGATCTCCTCGCCGGGGCCGCCGGGCGGGTTGATCTGGCGCTGCACCCACACCCCGACGAGTGCGGCGCCGATGAGGCCCACGATCGCGACCACGCCGAGCACGGTCAGCACCCGGCCGACCCGCCCTCCCCCTCCCCCGTCGTCGACGTAGCGGACGTCCTCGTCGTCGTGGAGGAACGCCGGGTCGTCGTCCGCCCCCTCGTCACCGGCGAGCACGGGACCCCGGCTGGCCCCCCGCTCGTCGTCCTGGTCGAAGAAGATCTCGCTCATCTGGGGGGCTCCGTGGGCTGGGATCGGGGCCGGCCGTCGAGCCAGGTCTGCAACAGGACGGCGGCGGCCACCTGGTCGACGACCTTGCGGCGGGCAGGCGCCTTCATACCCCGTTCGATCATCGAGCGATCGGCGGTGACGGTGGAGAAGCGCTCGTCGACGGTCTCGACCGGGACGTCGAGGGCGGCGGCGAGCTCTTCGACCTCCGCCAGGACCTTGCGGGCGGCCGGACCGGTGCGGCCGTCGAGCGACAGCGGCAGGCCCACCACGACCCGTTCGGCGCCCGCCTCCTCGACCAGCTCGGCCACCCGGCAGTGGTCGGCGGCCGAGGAACCGGAGCGCTGGATGACCTCGCACGGCGAGGCCAGGGTGCCGCTCGGGTCGCTGACGGCGACGCCGATGCGGCGCGCGCCGAGGTCGAGCGCCAGCACCCGCACCTAGCCCCCGATGCCGGCGGCAGCGCGGACCTGGTCGAGGGCGAGGTCGAGGGCGCTCGGGTCCTTGCCCCCGGCCACGGCCAGGTCAGGGGCTTTGCCGCCCCCGCCCTTGACGGTGCGGGCAGCGTCGGCGATGAGCTCGGAGGCGTTGAGGCCGCTGTCCTTGGTGACGGCCGAGACCAGGGCGGCGCCCCCGCCCTCGGGCGCACCACCGAGCACCACGGCCCGGACCCCGGGCTGGTCGCGCACGGCCACCGCCAGGTCCTTGAGCTCGTCGCGGGACACGCCGTCGACCCGGGCCACCACGACGCCGTCGACAGCCTCGGCGGCGAGCGACGAGGCGCCCGCACCGGCGGCCTGCTTGCGCAGGGACTTGAGCTCGTCGCGCAGCTCCTTGATCTCGTCGAGGCGCTTGGCCACGCCGTCGACGACCTGCTCCGGGGGCACGCCGAGGAGGCGAGACGCCTCGGCGAGGCGGTCGTGCTCGTCGCGGACGATCTCGAGGGTGCCGGTGCCGGTGGTGGCGAAGATCCGCCGCTGGTTGGCGCCGATCGAGCCCTCGGAGGTGATCCGGATGGGGCCGATCTGGCCGAGCGCCCCGACGTGGGTGCCGCCGCAGAGCTCGACGGAGCGCCGGCCCGCCTCGAGGACCCGCACGACCTCGCCGTACTTGTCGCCGAAGAAGGCGATGGCCCCGAGCGCGTTGGCTTCGTCCTGGGTGGTCTCGTAGTGGCGGACCGACTCGTCGGTGAGGACCTCTCGGTTGGCGAGGTCCTCGATGGCAGCGAGCTGCTCGTCGGTGACCGCCTCGTGGTGGCTGAAGTCGAAGCGCAGGTACTCGGGTGACACCAGGGAGCCCTGCTGCTTGACGTGGTCGCCGAGGACCTCGCGCAGCGCCCAGTGCAGGATGTGGGTACCGGTGTGGTTGCGCCGGATGGCGGCACGGCGCTCGTCGTCGATGGTGGCCACGGCGTCCTGGTCGGGGGTGATCTCGCCCTCGACCACGTGGCCGGTGTGGCGGTGGAGCCCGGGCAGGGCGTAGGTGGTGTCGATGACCTCGACCCGGCCGGTGGCGGTCGTGATGGTGCCGGTGTCGCCCACCTGGCCGCCGGCCTCGGCGTAGAACGGGCTGCAATCGAGGAAGACCTCGACGAGCTCGGCGGCGTCGTCGGCCTCGGAGGCAGGCCGGACGAGCAGCGAGAGGACCCTGGCCTCGGTCTCGGGCTCCTCACGCCCGGTGAAGACCGTGGGCCCGCTGCGCTCGAGCAGCTCGCGGTAGGCCTCGGAGGCCGTCTCGTCGGCGGGACCGGCCTTGCGGGCGCCCTTGGCCCGCTGGCGCTGGGCGTCCATGGCGACGGCGAAGCCCTCGTCGTCGACGGTGACGTCGCGCTCGGCCACCACCTCGCGGGTGACGTCGAGGGGGAAGCCGTAGGTGTCGTGCAGGCGGAAGGCGACCTCGCCCGGCAGCACGCCCCCCGCCGGGAGACCTGCCAGCTCGGCCTCGAGCAGGTCGGAGCCGGTCTTGAGGGTCTGGCGGAACCGGCCCTCCTCGCGTTCGACGAGGGTGGTGATCGAGTCCTGGCCGGCCCGGATCTCGGGGTAGGCGTCGCCCATCAGCTCGACGACACCGGCGATCATCGGTGGGGTGACGGGCTGTTGCACGCCGAGGAGGTGAGCGAAGCGCACGGCCCGGCGGATGATCCGGCGCAGCACGTAGCCGCGGTCCTCGTTGCTGGGCAGCACCCCGTCGTTGACCAGGAAGGTGATGGTGCGGGCGTGGTCGGCGAGGAGGCGCAGGGCCACGTCGGTCTCCTCGTCCTGACCGAGTTGGCGACCGGTGACCGACTGCGCCCGATCGACGAGGCCGGCGAGCACGTCGGTCTCGTAGACCGACGTCACCCCCTGGAGGATCGACAGGATCCGCTCGAGGCCGGCGCCGGTGTCGATGCCGCGCATGGGCAGGTCGGTGAGGCTCCCGTCGGCCTGGCGGTAGTGCTGGGGGAACACGAGGTTCCAGATCTCGACGTAGCGCTCCTCTCCCCCATCGGCCGGGCCGCCCTCGGCCCCGAGGTCGGGGCCGAAGTCCCAAAAGAGCTCCGAGCTCGGGCCGCAGGGACCCGTGTCGCCCATCTCCCAGAAGTTGTCCTTGTCGAGGCGCTGGATGCGCGCCGCCGGGAAGCCGACCGAGTCGCGCCAGATCTCCTCAGCCTCGTCGTCGCTGACGTGGACGGTGACCCACAGGCGATCGGCGTCGAGGCCGAGGACCTCGGTGCACAGCTCCCAGGCCCACGGGATGGCCTCGGCCTTGAAGTAGTCGCCGAAGCTGAAGTTGCCGAGCATCTCGAAGAAGCTCACGTGGCGGTGCGAGCGACCGATGGCGTCGAGGTCGTTGTGCTTGCCGCCGGCCCGCACGCACTTCTGGACGGTGGTGGCCCGCTTGAAGGGCGGGGCCTCCTCACCGAGGAAGTAGGGGACGAACTGCATCATCCCCGAGTTGGTGAACATCGGGGCCGTCGGGTGGTGCGGGATGAGGCCCGCCGAGGGCACGCGCGTGTGGTCGCGGTCGGCGAAGAACTCGGTGAAGGCGCGGCGGAGCTCGTCGGCAGTCATTGCCCTGGCAAGCCTACCGGCGGGCCCAGACGGGTCCGGCCGGCTATCGGTCGAGCTCGGCCCGGAGCTCTTCCTCGCGCTCGCGCATGGCGAGGCGACCCTCGGCGACGGCGGCGCGGAGGTCGGACCCGAGCTGGGTGATGGCCCCAGCGAGGTCGGCCGACACCTGCTCGGGGCGGTAGCGCTCGACGGTGTCGCGCACGAAGCGCATGAGCCAGAACGAGATGCCGAAGCCGAAGCTGGCGCCGACGACCAGCCAGAAGATGCGCTTGAACATCCCTATCGCCGCCGCAGGGCACGGGCGGCTCGGCCCGTCCCGGCACTGAAGGCCAGCACCTTGATGATCGGGTTGGAGAACGCCAGGTAGGCGAGGCGGGAGGCGGAGTCCACGGTGAGGGTCACCGACTGGGCCGAGTCGAGGAGGCCGTCGACCCGCTCGAGCTCGACGTTGGCCTGGGCCACGGTCCGCTGCAGGTCCTTGACCACGGGCAGGGTCTCGCGACGCAGCTCCTCGATGCTCAGGCGCATGGTGGTGAGGGTGCGGTTGACGGAGATGAGCGCGAAGACCAGCAGCACCACCACCACCACGCTGGCGATGGCCACCACGACGGCGGCGAGGTCGGTGGCGGTCACTGCTCGCCGGACGTGGTGTCCGGCCCCTCGGTGCGGTGGGCTGCCATGCGCTCGCCGATCTCCTGTTCGTGGCCGTGGGATGAGGGCTCGTAGTACGCGCGGCCCGCAACCTCGGGTGGGCGGTAGGCCTGCGGCACCCAGCCCTCGGGGTGGTCGTGAGGATAGTCGTAGCCCTTGCCGTGCCCGAGCGCCGCCGCGCCACGGTAGTGGGCGTCGCGCAGGTGGGTCGGGACCTCGCCGGCGGGCCGCTCGGCCACGTCGGCCCGGGCCCGGCCGATGGCCACGGTGACCCGGTTGGACTTGGGGGCGGTGGCCAGGTGCACCACGGCCTGGGCCAGGTTCAGCTGGGCCTCGGGCAGGCCCACCAGCTCGACCGCACGGCCCGCGGCGTCGGCCACCAGCAGGCTCATCGGGTCGGCCATCCCGACGTCCTCGGAGGCGAGGATCACCAGGCGGCGGGCGATGAAGCGGGCGTCCTCCCCGGCCTCGAGCATGCGGGCCAGCCAGTAGAGGCCGGCGTCGGCGTCGCTGCCCCGGATGGCCTTGATGAACGCGGAGACGATGTCGTAGTGCTCGTCGCGGCCGTAGCGCAGGGCCCGGGCGTCGAGCGCCGCCTCGGCGTGGGCCAGGGTGACGTGGGGGGTCGTCGTGAGCCCGGCGGGGTCGATGGCGAGCGCCACCGCCACCTCGAGCGCGGTGAGGGCAGCGCGCCCGTCGCCACCGGCTCGGTCGGCGAGGTGGTCGAGCGCCTCGTCGTCGGCGGTGGCCCCCTCCTCCTCGAGGCCCCGGCGGAGCAGCGTCGCCACCGGGCCGGCCTCGAGAGGGTGGAGGCGGAACAGCGTGGAGCGGCTGAGCAGCGGGGCGTTGACCTCGAAGTAGGGGTTCTCGGTGGTCGCCCCGATCAGGGTGAGGGTGCCGTCCTCGACCGAGGGCAGCAGGGCGTCCTGCTGAGCCTTGTTGAAGCGGTGGACCTCGTCGAGGAAGAGGATCGTCCCCGTGCCCTGCTCGCCGAGCCGCTGCCGGGCGAGGGCGATCACCTCCCGCACGTCCTTCACGCCGGCGGTGACGGCCGAGAGCTGCTCGAACGCCGAGCTCGTGGCCCCGGCGATCAGGCGCGACAGCGTGGTCTTTCCGGTGCCGGGCGGTCCCCAGAAGATCACCGACGAGAGGCGATCGGACTCGATGAGGCGCCGCAGCGGGCGGTCGGGCCCGAGGAGGTGCTCCTGGCCGACCACGTCGTCGAGGGTGCGAGGACGGAGCCGGGCGGCGAGCGGGGCGGAGCGGGCCAACCGGTCCTGGGCGGCCGCCGCGAAGAGGTCGTCGTCGGCGGTCGGGGGCACGGCCCGGAGGGTACCGGGGTGGCCGGGAAGGGTCAGCGGGCGGACATCTCCAGGCGGTCGAGGAAGGCCTCGAGGCAGGTAGCGACCTCGTCGCTCCGCCGGCGGTAGACCCTGCGGCCGACGCCGACGCCCCCACCGGCGACCGCACCGGCCACCGGCAGGCTGACGAGCGCCAGCTCTGCGGCGATCGCGACGCCCAGCATCCCCCCGCTCACGACCCCGGCGACGGCCGCGACGCCACCAACACCCCACGCCGTGGAGGTGCGGAGCGGCGCCAGGTCGGCTTCGAAGCGGACCAACGTGCGGGCGGCGTCGCTTCCGGGCTCCTCGACCACCGACAGGGTCACGGGGTCGACCACGCCGTCGAGGTCGAGGCGCTTCCACAGCCTGTCGACCTTGCGCCTCGCCATCGCCACCCAGCCCCGGCAGGGTCGCCAGGTGGAACGACCAGGCTGCTGGCGCTTGACCTCGAAGAGCTGGTCGCGCAGGAAGCGCTCTGCCTCGCCGGCCGCCCTCGCCGGCGACACCTCGACGACGCGCTGGGCCTCGACCGCCGGCGGACCCAGCCAGGTGATGGGGGCCTCGTCGTGGCGGGGCGCCAGGCCGCCCGTCCGCAGCTCGGCCAGCGCTCGCCGAATGGCCACCGGCGACAGCCCGGCACCCGCCCCGATCTCGAGCAGGGCGTCCTCGTCGAAGTGGCCGTCGTCGCCGGACACGCCGTCGCCCACCTCGAGCTCGGCCGCTCGGGCGAACACCACGGCAGCCTCTTCGGCGGTCACGGCCCGGCCGCTGACCGCCGCTGCCCGCCCTCGCACCCTCGGCTTCATGCCTCCAACGCTACCGATGGAGCCTCCACCCCGTTCTGGCACCAGAACCGCGCCGGTTTCCAGCGCGATCCTGGTGCCAGAACCTCAGCGTCAGGCCTGGGGCAGGCAGCTGGCGAGACGTTCCCGCCGGGCGGCCCGGATGCGGTCGACGACCTCCGCCGGGCGGTACCAGATCGCCTCCTCCCAGATCCGCACCACGCTGGCGAACCCCGCTCGATGCAGCGCGGCATCTCGTGCCCGGTCGTTGCGCGCATCGACAACGCTCGTGTGGTGCAAGACGCTGTCCACCTCGTAGATGATCCCGAGCTCCCGGTCGAGGTAGTCGACACGACCGACCCACTCGTGCCCGCCGACGTCGACCTGACGTTCCACGGGTCCGGCACCCGCCTCGGCCACGAGCTTCTCGAAGCGCGCCTCGAGGCCGCTGGCAGGTACCTGCGCTCCCACGGGGCGCGTGTCGAGGATGGCCCGCATCACCGCGATGCCGGGTCGCCCGCGCGCAGCCAGCTCACCCATCAGCTGGTGCAGTCGCGCGGTGGTCGCCGGGCTCCTGGTGATGACGGTGTCGACCAGCCGTTCGAGCCGAGCGGCCGGAACCCCGACGGCAGCGAGGTCGAAGATCGTGCGAGCCACTGACGTGCAGGGGATCCCGTCGACCACGGTCACGTGGTGGGCCGGCAGGGAACGAGGACGATGGATGGTGGCTGCCACCGGCTGGCGCCCGTCGAGGCCCCGCAACCGGCTCACCTCGAGCCGACGGAGGTCGAACCCGGGAAGTCGCCACAGCGCGGCCGCCGATCGGTGCGACAGCACCGCGGCCGGCCCCGCGTCGAGCACCGCGCACATGGCATCCTGCCGCTGGGTCTGCGGCGCACCGGTCAGCCTGAGGACCCTCGGGGAGGCTGACTCCCAGTCGGGTCCTCGAAGGCGGCGCAGCACGTCTGCCCGGCTTGCACCGAGCGCCCGCGCCTGGCTCCTCGCCATGAGGGCGTGTTGCCGCTCGGCCAGGTCTCGGAGTGCGTCATCCAGCTCCATCGGCCCATGCTGTCGGCGGCATGTGACACTCGGCGACGGTGGGGCTCCCCCAGCACCTCCCCCGCCGCTTCTGGCACCAGAACCGCGCCGGGTTCCAGCGCGGTTCTGGTGCCAGAACGCCTCCGGGTTGAACGCGGCTCAGGCCTTGGGTGGGAGGAGGCGGAGTGCGAGGTCGTCGAGGACGCGCTGAGACACCGGCTTGGGGGCGTCGGTGAGCGGGTCGTGGCCGGACTGGGTCTTCGGGAAGGCGATGACCTCGCGGATGTTGTCCTCACCGGCGAGGATGGCGACGAGGCGGTCGAGGCCGACGGCGAAGCCGCCGTGGGGCGGGGCGCCGTAGCGGAACGCCCCGAGCAGGAACCCGAAGCGCGCCGCCGCCTCCTCTTCGGAGATGCCGAGGGAGGCGAACACCTTCGCCTGGACGTCGCTGCTGTGGATTCGGATCGAGCCCGACCCGAGCTCCCAGCCGTTGAGCACCAGGTCGTACGACTGCGAGCGGACCCGCAGTGGGTCAGATTCGAGCAGGTCGAGGTCGTCGAGGTGGGGCATGGTGAAGGGGTGGTGGGCCGACACCGGGTTGCCGGCGTCGTCGATGCTCTCGAAGAGCGGGAAGTCGGTGATCCAGACGAACTCGTATGGCCCCTCGCTCACCGGCGGCCGGCCGAGGTCGTTGCGCAGCTCGCCGAGGACCTTCCAGACGGTGGGGCGGTCGTCGGCCACCAGCAGGAGGAGGTCGCCGGCCTCGGCCCCGAGGGCCGCGGTGATGCCGGTGGCCTCGTCGTCAGAGAGGAACTTGGCCACCGGCGAGTCGAGGGCCCCGGCGTCGCCGACCTTGAGCCACACCAGGCCCTTGGCGCCGAGGGCCTTGGCCCGGTCGGTGAGCGCGTCGAGGCGGCCGCGCCCGTGCTCGGCCGCCGCCGACGGCACCCGGATGCCCTTGATGCACGCGGCCGACGCGAACGCCTTGAAGCCGGTGGAGGCGAAGACCTCGGTGAGCTCCACCAGCTCCATCCCGAAGCGAAGGTCGGGCTTGTCGGAGCCGAAGCGCTCCATGACCTCGGCCCACGTGAGGCGAGGGATCTCGGGCGGCCGCTCCCCCGTCACCACTTCGGCGGCATCGAGCACCGCCTCGCTGATGAACCCCAGCACGTCGTCCTGGTCCACGAAGCTGGCCTCGACGTCGAGCTGCATGAACTCGAACTGCCGGTCGGCCCGCAGGTCTTCGTCGCGAAGGCAGCGGGCGAGCTGGTAGTAGCGATCGAGGCCCCCGACCATGAGCAGCTGCTTGGCGATCTGGGGGCTCTGGGGCAGGACGTAGAAGCTGCCGGGCTGGAGGCGCGACGGGATGACGAACTCGCGGGCGCCCTCGGGGGTGGGCGTCCACAGCATGGGCGTCTCGACCTCGGTGAAGCCCTGGCGGTCCATGGCCTGGCGGAGGGCGCGGTTGACCTCGGAGCGGACGCGGAGGTTGCGCTGCATGCGGTCGCGACGCAGGTCGACGTAGCGGTGACGGAGGCGGATGGACTCGTCGGCGTCGACCCGGTCGGTGACGGGGAACGGCGGCGGCTCGGCGGTGTTGAGGACCTCGATGCTGCAGTCGCCCACCTCGACCTCGCCCGTGGCCAGGTCGGGGTTGACGGTGCCCTCGGGCCGGGCTCGCACGGTGCCGGTGACGCGCACCACGTACTCGGAGCGGAGCTCGTGGCCGCCGTCGACCACGCACTGCACCACCCCGGAGCGGTCGCGGAGGTCGACGAAGGCGAGGTGCTCACCGTGCTCGCGGCGGCTGGCCACCCAGCCGCAGACCGAGACCTCGGCCCCGACGTCGGCTGCGGTCAGCTCACCGCAGCCGTGGGTGCGCATGCTCGTGGCCGGCGCGGCGGCCGGGCCCTCTCTCGACGTCACAGCAGTCCCTTCACGTGGTCGATCACCTGGTCGCGGGCGACGGTCTCCTGGCCGCCCCCCTCCTCCATCCGACGGACCGTCACCGTGGCCTGAGCCGCCTCGTCCTCGCCCACGATGAGCGCGAGCGGTGCACCGGACCGGTCGGCCAGCTTCATCTGGGCCCTCATCGACCGGCCGTCGAAGGCCCGGTCGGCCGCGACACCGGCGCGCCGGAGGCCGGCGGTCAGGTCGCGGGCAGCGTCGCCGCCGGTGAGGTCGACGACGAACACGTCGAGCGTCGTGGCCGGGCCAGGGAAGACGCCCTCGGCGTCGCACGCCAGGAGCATGCGCTCGATCCCCAGGCCGAAGCCGATGCCCGGGGTGGGATCCCCGCCCATCACCTCGACGAGCCGGTCGTAGCGGCCACCGCCGCCGATGGCGTTCTGGGCCGACTCCAACGCCGAGGCCTGGAGCTCGAAGGTGGTGCGCGTGTAGTAGTCGAGCCCGCGTACCAGCCGGCTCTCGATGGCGAAGGGGATGCCGGTGGCCGCCAAGCCCTGCTGCACGCGCTCGAAGGCGGCGTGGCACGGCCCGCAGAGCTTGTCGATCAGGCGGGGGGCGTTGCGGGTGGCATCCCTGCAGGTCTGACGCTTGCAGTCGAGAACCCGCAGCGGGTTCTCCGTGTGCCGAGCACGGTGCTCGTCACAGAGCTTGTCGGCACGCTCGCGGAGGTAGACCGACAGCCCGTCGAGGTACGCCGGCCGGCAGGCCCGGTCGCCGAGCGAGTTGAGCAGGAGGACGACGCGGCGGAGGCCGAGCGACGCGAACAGGTCCCACGCCATGGTGATGACCTCGACGTCGAGGTCGGGGTCGTCGGAGCCGACCGCCTCGACCCCGAGCTGGTGGTGCTGGCGGTAGCGACCGGCCTGGGGTCGCTCGTAGCGGAAGCTGGGCGCGGCGTACCAGACCTTCCAGGGGGTGGTGGGCCGGTGCTGCACGTAGGCCCGCACCACCGATGCCGTGCCCTCCGGGCGCAGCGCCAGGTGGCGGCCACCCTTGTCCTCGAAGTCGTACATCTCCTTGCGCACCACGTCGGTCGCCTCGCCCACCCGCTGGAACACGCCGAGCTCCTCGAACATCGGCGACTGGATGAGGCCGTAGCCGGCGGTGCCGGCGGCGGCGGCGAAGCGGGCCACGAGGGCCTGCCACCGGTCGGACTCCGGGGGGAGGACATCGTGGGTCCCCGTCGGGGCCTTGAAGCGGGCAGGGGGCACGGTCGGCGAGGTTACCGGTGGCCCGGTGGGCCTCCCCAACCGGTTGTACCGTCGGACGCCATGGTGCGACAAGGACGAGACCGGGCACGACGGCGCCGACGGCCGGTGGTGCTGGCAGCGGCAGCCTCCGCGCTGGCCGTGGCGGTGGTCGTGGTGGTCATGGTCCCCGGTGACCGGGCGCGCCGCGACGGAGGCGGGCTGGCCACCATCGGCCGGGCGGGGAGCGAGCTGGTCGACCGCGACCCCTCGTCACCCCTCCCGATCGGGGACGTACCCGTGGCCTACCGGATCACCTACCGCGTGGAGGCACCGATCGAGGGCGAGATCGACGTCTCCACCGAGGAGCTTGCGGTCCGGCGCCCCTTCGACACCGTGGTCCGCTCCTACCGCGGGGAGCGCGCCGAGGGTGTCGCGACGAGCGGGCGGATCGCGTCCTTCGGCCGCTTCGCCATCATCAGCGGCACGCAAGAGCTGGTGCTCGCCTCCCGCCCGGGGGTGAGCCCGTCCGACGTCCGCCTCGATCCGGTGCTGCGCCAGGCCCTGGTCGGCCAGCAGCTCGAAGCACGCGAGCAGCGCCAGGTCGCCGGCCGTCCGTGCCAGGTGTACCGCTCGCTCGACCCCCTCGGCTCGGGATCAATCACCCCGGCGACCTCCGACCAGCGCTACACCGACACCTGCCTCGACGGCGCCGGACTGGTGCTCGAGGACGTGGTGGTCGCCGGGGGCGACGTGCTCGTGCGCCGCCTGGCCACCGAGGTCGAGGTCGACCCGCACCTCACCGACGACGACTTCGAGATCACCGCGCCCACCATCGACGTGAACAGCGGCGGTGGCTCGCTGCTGCGCATGGCCGAGGGGAGCCGGCCCCCCGGCACCTTCTGGGAGCTTGCCGCCGCCCCCGCAGGCTTCACCCACTGCGGGCGGTTCAGCTACGTCGCCCCCAGAGAGCAGCCCGACGACCCCGACGACCCTCTGCAGGAGGTCCACGCCGTCGCCAGCGCCGTCGACGTGTGGGTCCGGGGTGCAGACGTCCTCGTGGTGGACCAGGGGGCCCCGCTCCGCGGGCCGGCCCCCTTCGCCCTTGGCGCACCGCTGGTCGACCTCGGCGACCTCGGCGACGGCGACGTGGTGCTCGGAACCCAGGGCGCCTCGGTGCGGGCCCTGCTCGGGGGTGGTCGCTTCCTCAGGGTGATCGGCACCCTGCCCTCGAGCGAGCTGATCGAGGTGGCCCGCTCGCTCGAGGAGGTCGAGGGCGGCACCCTCGAGGTCGTCCAGGGCACACCCACCTGCGACGGCTGACCGAGCGGCGGGCACCCGTGGCGCGACAGCGGGCGGCGGCCCCACATTGCCGCCGCCCGCCACCACCGATCAGTGGTGTGGTCGCCCGCTCACTGGGGGGCGCGATCGCCGTACTCGGGCGGCGCGTCGCCCTCGGGCCGGCTCTCGTGGAACGTGATCGCCCGCGACGGGTCGAACACCGCGGCGTCCTCCGTGGGGTGCTGACCGGGCAGGTAGCGCAGGCCGTCGTGCACGTAGCGGTACATGCCGGCCCCGGGGTTGCCGACCTCGTCGTCGCCGGTGGCGGCGATGTCCCACCAGATCTCGGTCACGTCGTCGTACTGGGTGTAGTCGCGGAACGGCCAGATGCCGTGATCGCCCCAGGAGGTGTGGGGCGAGGTGAGGAACCCGCCGGTGGGCGGGTAGGCGAAGAGGCCCCGCACCCATGAGATGGTGTTGAGGTCCGGGCCCGCCATGTGGATCCCGGTGAAGATGGTACGGGGCTCTGCGTAGATTATCCCGTAGGTGTTGCCGGCTTGGGGGGCGGTGCCGTGGTGCCACATGTGCACCTTGTACGCCTCGCCCTGCTCCTGCGGGTAGCGGGCGGTGAGGAACGAGATCCCGAACGCCTTGTCCCACTGGTTCTTGTCGTAGGTGCGGGCGAAGATCGTGGTGTCGGTCAGCGCTGAGCCGGTGATGATCCACTCCGGGAAGTAGGCCTGGTTGGTGGCCTCGGAGGTGAAGATCGCCGGGGTGATGGGATCACCGGAGAAGATGACGCTGGTGACGCCCTCGCTCTTGAGCTTCTGGATGAACGGGCGAGCCTGGCGCTGCACGTTCTCGAGCGGGTAGATGAACGCCAGCCGGGCGGCGAGCTTCACGTTGCACTTGGCCAGCTCGCGCTCGAAGTAGTCGATGCCCGCCTTGTAGGCGTTGTCCTCGCTCTCATAGTAGAGGAGGCCGAACTTGCGGTCGTTGATGCTCAGCGGCGCACCGTCAGAGGTGCCGGCGTACTGGGCCTTGCGACCGGCCACCCGCTTGCAGATGTACTCCGACCGATGGACGTAGCCCTGGGTGGAGCCCATCAGGGTCGTGTAGCCCAGGTAGGGCGACAGCGCCTCGTAGGTCTCGTTCGGCTGGGAGACGGTGCACACGCAGAGCACCTGGCGACTGGCCATCTCGGTGACGAACGCCAGCGAGTTGCTGCCCCACACCAGGAACGGCTGGATGTCGGTGGCGATCTTGATGGCGTCGGCCTTGGCGGCGGCGTCGTCGGTGGCCTCGGCGGTGGCGTCGACCACGATCAGCTCCACCTGCCGGCCGTACAGGTTGTAGTGGGCGTTGAGGTAGTCGACGTAGGCCTTCCGCGTGGCCATGGTGTCGTCGCGTTGGTCGGCCGCACCGGCAGCGGTGAGCGCCGCCGTGGTGGCCGGGTTGGCCTTCTCCCAGTAGTAGACCACCTTGATCGTGTCGGCAGTGACGCCGCGGGCGGTGGCACCACCGTTGTCGCCGGAGAACGGCGGCATGCACGGCGGGGCGAAGTTGGTCGGCACCTTGATGCGCCCGGTGGCCGGGTCGCAGTTGGCAGCCAGCTCGCCGGTGGTCTGCAACGGCTCGGAGCCACCGCCGGAGGTGCCGGTGGAGCCCGCCCCGGAGGTGCCGCCGGCACCCCGGCCGGTGGAGCCGCCCCCTCCTCCCTTCGACCCCCCGCCGGAGCCACCGATGATGTTGCCCTCGTCGTCGAGCTCGAGTTCGCCCAGGTCGCTGTCGCCACCGATGCCGCCGGTTCCGGAGCCACCGGTGGACGGAGAGGCGAAGTCGTCGATGGACTCGATGTCGCGACCGTCGTCCGGGGTGCCGGGGAGGAAGACCATGAGCATGACGATCACCGCGCCGACGGCGATGAACGGCTGGTAGCGCCGCAACCCCCGTGCGATGTCGCCGAGCTTGATCTCATCGAGCTTGTTCATGATTGACCCCCGTTGGTGGTGTCGTCGCCGGCCCGCAGGGGAGCCCGGCGACGCCGGCTGGTGGCGGTGCGCTTCCCGCCGGTGGAAGAGGAGCGCGGCACAGACGAACGAGCCGGTTCGGAACCGGATCGATAGATGACCTCCTCGGAGGTCCCGAGGTAGGAGGAGACGACCTGTGGGTCGTTGACCACGTCGTCGGGGCTGCCCTCCACCACGGTCTGGCCGAGGTCGAGGGCGAGCATGCGGTCGGAGATGGAGGTGATGAGAGGCATGTCGTGCTCGATCACGATGAGGCTGGCACCGGTGGCCTCACGGATGCGCAGGAGCAAGGGCCCGAGCGCCTCCGTCTCGCGCTGAGCGATGCCCGACGACGGCTCGTCGAAGAGCAGGACGTCGGGCTCGTGGGCCAGCACGCAGGCCAGGTCGACGATGCGCCGGCTGCCGGTGGACAGCTCGGAGATGAACTTGTCGGCGAAGGCGCCGAGGCCCATCAGCTCGACGAGCTCGTCGACCCTGCGGGCGATCGACCGCTCGGAGTCGGCCACGACCGGCAGGTTGAGGGCGGCCGCGATGGGGTCGCGGATCTCGATCTGGCGCTCGAGGGAGAGGGCGATCGTGTCGGTGACCGATAGCGCCGGGAACAGGCGGGCGTCCTGGAACGAGCGGCCCATCCCGAGCCTGGCCCGGGCGTCTGGCGGCATGGTGGTCACGTCGAGACCGTCGAGGATGATCACGCCCCCATCGGTGGGGAGGTAGCCCGACAGCAGGTCGAACAGCGTGGTCTTGCCGGCGCCGTTGGGCCCGATGATCCCGAGGATCTCGCCCTCGTCGAGCGAGAACGAGACATCGTGGACGGCGCGGATGCCGCCGAACGTCTTGCCCACGGAGCGCACGTCGAGGATCGGCTGGCCCGTGCGGGCGGCGCTCGAGCGACGCACCACGGCACCGCCCCGCTTTGCCCTGGCCACATTGCTCTCGCCGTCCATGCTGCCGGCGCCCTCGAGGAACACCGAACGCAGCACGTCGGGGCGCTCGAGCAGCTCGGCGGTGGGACCCTGGAAGCGGATCTCGCCCTTCTCCATGAAGAAGGCGGTCTCGGCGATGGTGAGCGCCACGTTGACGGACTGCTCGACGAGGATGATGGTCGTGCCCCGGGCGCGGATCGCCTCCACGATCACGAGCAGCTGCTCGACGATGACGGGGGCGAGGCCGAGCGAGAGCTCGTCGATCATGAGCAGCCGCGGCTTGGCGATGAACGCCTGGGAGAGGGTGAGCATCTGCTGCTCGCCGCCGGACAGGTTGCCGGCCGTCTGATCCCAGCGCTCGCGGAGGATGGGGAAGAACCCGAGGACCTCCTCGGTGGCCTCCTTCAGGTACGCCTGGTCCTTCTGGTAGAGCCACCCGGCGATGCGGATGTTCTCCTCCACCGTGAGCCCGGGGAACACCCCCTTGCCGCCCGGCACCTGGATGACGCCGCGCGCCGCGACCTCCTGGGGCGGGGCGTAGGTCATGTCCTGGCCGTCGAAGATGACGGCTCCCGCCGTGGCCGGCAAGAGGCCGGAGATCGCCTTGAGCAGGGTCGACTTGCCGGCACCGTTGGTGCCGAGCAGGGCGATGATCTCGCCCTCGTCGACCTCGAAGTCGATCCCGAAGAGGACCTGCACGCCGTCGTAGCCGGCGTCGAGCTCCTTGACGAGCAGCAGCTTGGACTCGCCGCGGCGCCGCGCGGCGAGCACGTCGGCCTGGGCCACGCTCGAGGCGCGGACCTTGTTGATGTCGGACGAGAGGAACGAGCCGGCCGAGGCGATGATCATCGACCCGATGAGGTAGATGGGCACGAGGAACAACAGCGCCCCGCGGATCCCGATGTCGTCGGCGATGCCGCCGATGATCGGGATGATCAGCAGGCCAGGGAGGATGTAGAGCGACCCGATCGAGAAGCCGATCGCCCGGGCACGGGGCGGGATTGCCAGCGACAGCACCGCATAGACGCCCGGGATGATCACCGCGAGCACTCCGGCGACGAAGATGTTGGCCACGATCGCCAAGGCCAGGTTTGGGGCGCCGGCGAAGGCAACGATGCCGACACTCACCACCACACCGACTGCGGCGAGGAACTTCAGGACCAGGGCTGGGTCGCGAGCTGCCAGCTTGGCGGCGATGGGGATGCCGATGACGATGCCGAGGACCTGGAACGGCTCGGTGCCGGCGAGGATGAAGCCTCGCTGCGCCTCGTTCATCCCGAAGACCTCTTCGTAGTAGATCGAGTACAGCGAGGCCAGGCCGAAGAGCGACACGGCGAGGAACGGCAGCGACAGCCAGATGCGGCGCAGCGTCTGGACCTGGTTGCAGATCCGCCAGGCCTCGGCGAACGAGGGGGGTACCTCCTCGGTCCCGATCGACTCCTCGCTGGCGCCCATGGCCCGGCGCTCGTGGCCGCCGCGCACCGGGTCCTTGAGCATGGTGACGGCGAGGAAGACGAGGATGGCGGTGGGGATCCAGAAGATGAGGAAGGGGGCCCGCCACCCGAAGTAATAGGCGACGACGCCGGCGATGGCGGGGCCGAGGAACTGCCCGACGGAGTTGGCCGCCCGGTGGAAGCCGTAGACGGCGACCCTGGTCTCTGGCGGGTAGTAGTCGGAGAGCAGCGAGTTGTGGGTCGGGTCGTTGACGGCCCGACCGATGCCGGTGAACGACCGGGCCACCACGAGCAGCACCACGGTGGGGACGATGCCGGTGAGGAGGGTGAAGAACCCCCACGTGGCAGCCCCCGCGCTTGCGATCTTGATGCGGGAGAACCGGTCGGCGTAGTAGCCGATGAAGACCTGGCCGCCGAGGGCGACGAAGCTGACGAGGGCGATGACGCTGAGGATGCCTTCGTTGTCGAGCTCGAAGTGGTCGCGGATGTTGGGGACGAGCACGCCGAACGCGCTGCGGTCGAGCTCGTCGACGGCGTTGAGGCCGAAGAGGATGAGCAGGGGGCCGATGGCGGCCCCCTTGGTGACCCGAGAGGGTGAGAGCTTCTCGCGGAGCGTCATCACCGGCCGCGGCAACGACGGGACCTCGGTGATGGGATCGGGGTCGATGCTCATGACTTCCTCCCGCCCGTGCCGACGGGACGTCGGCGGCGCGGCTCGTCGGGCGGATCGTCCTCCAGGAGGACGGTGGGATCGGTGACCGGCGCGGTGCCGGAGCCGTGGCCCGACGCGCTGACCACCAGTGCTTCCTCGAGCTCGTGGGCCACGTCGGTGGGCACCACCGGGGCACCCGTCTCGTGGCCGGGCTCGGCGAAGCCGGGCGGGAGCTGGCGGGAGTCGGCGAGGAGGCTCGGCACGATGATCCCCCGCCGCTCGGCCACCTTGCGCAGCATGCGGTCGCGCAGGTCGTAGAAGACCTGGCTGAAGCCGCCGGGGATGATGAGGAGCACGATGACCAGGCCGATCCCGCCGGTGATGAAGGTGAGGTAGGGCCGCAGCACCTCGGGGAAGACGTTGGCGAAGTACTGCGTCCCCTGGATGAACACCGTGCCGAGGAGGGCGCCCGGGATCGTGCCCAGGCCGCCGATCACGACCATGACGAAGACCTCGAAGCTGCGGTCGATGCTGTAGGCGGAGATGCCGAGACCCTGCTGGTGGTGGACGAAGATCCCACCGGCGAAGGCGGCCATGAACCCCGAGACGGCGAACGCGGTGAGCTTGGCCGACGTTGCGTTGATGCCGAAGGACTGGGCGGCGCGCGGGTTCTCCCGCACCCCGATCAGGACCCTTCCCGTCCGGCTCCTGCGGATGCCCCGCGCCATGACGATGGTGAGGAACAGGGCGGCGAGGGTGAGGTAGTAGAAGCGAGCCTCGCTGTCGATGACGATGCGGCCGAAGAGGGGCGGGCGGCTGATGCGGCCCTGCGGGAGCCACGTGACGAACTCGGGGTTGAGGCCGTAGATCGACACCGCCAGGGCGAACGAGAGGGTGATCACGGCGAGGAAGAGGCCCCGGATCCGCAGGGCCGGCAGCCCGATGAGCAGGGCGGCCACCGCGCCGGCGAGGCCCGCGACGATCACCGCCAGGGAGAGGTCCCACCCGCGCGTGCTGGTGAGGTAGCCGGCCACGGCGGCGCCGATGGCGAAGAACCCCATCTGGCCGAGGCTCACCTGGCCGGCCCAGCCGGTGAGCACCACCAGCGAGATGCCCACGATGGCGAGGATGGCGATGACGGCGGCAAGGTTGATCTGGCCGATGGAGAGGATGAGCGGGAGCAGGAGCAGGAAGGCCACGAGCGCCGCCATCCCTCCGATGCGCCCCCAGCGGACCTCGGGCAGGTTGACCAGCTCTCGGGGGATGACCCGGATGTCGCGTGCCGCCTGCCAGGACGAGGTCTGGTCATCGTCGCGGGACTGCTGCCCGCGGCGCTGGAGGAGCAGCGCGACGAGCACCACCAGGAACAGGATGGGCGGCACGAACACGCCACGGCTGGTGGAGAAGAGGATCGACGCCTCGAGCACGCCCAGGGCCAGCGACGCCACGAAGATGGTGGGCAGGTTGACCATCCGGCCGATGATGGCGGCGGTGAGAGCAGGCACCATGACGATGGCGCCGAGGGAGCTGCCGATGGGGAGCCCGATGATCCCGGCCCGGAGGAAGATGCCGGTGGTGGCCAGCACGCTGGCCACCACCCAGACGATGGTCTGGGTCCGCTTGACCGGCACCCCGCGCAGCGCGGCCCGGTCGGCGCTCTCGGCGCTGGCCCGCACGGCGATGCCCACGTTGGTGTAGCGGAAGAACGCGCCCAGGGCAGCGATCACGAAGGGGATGGCGATCATGGCCAGCACCTCGTTGCCCCGGAACACCGTGCTGCCGACGTTGAAGTTGATGCCCATGGGCGAGGGGAACGACTGCCCCGGGCTGCTGACGTCGAAGATGGCGGGCAGGGCGAAGGTGAGCCCTGCCAGGATGGTGGAGACGCCGATGGTGACGACCGTGAGGATGAGCCGCGGGGCCTTGGCGAAGCGCCGGATGAAGATGAACTCGACGAGGGCGCCGAGGGTGATGCCCGCGACGATGGCGACCGGGAAGGCGACGAGGTAGGGGACGCCCGGCCCGAGGATGAGGATCACGCCGAGGGCGGCGGGCGCGCCGCCGAGGTCGCCCTGGGCGAAGTTGATGATCCGGTTCGAGCGGTAGATGAGGGCGATGCCGAAGGCGATCATGGCGGTGAGGCCGCCGATGACCACGCCCTGGAGCAGGACGCCGATGGGCGCCGGCCAGAGGAGCTGGAGCACGAAGTAGAAGCCGAGCACGGCCGCGAGGGCGTTGAGGCCCTTGCGCACGCGCTCGTCCTCGACCACGGACCCGAGCCCGCCCGAGGGCTGCCCGATGACCTCCGTGACGCCGCTCTCAGTCAACACACGACCCCCATGCATCTGTCTGCCGCCAGGGACCCCGCGCCCTGACCCGCGGGTCAAGATTGGCACACGGTCTGGCATACTTGCCACTCATGGGACATATCGCCGACCTCAGCCTCGCCGACGTGCTCCGCGGCGCCGGCCGGTACCGGCCGGTGGTGCTCACCGTCGCAGCCATCGCCGTGACCGCCCTGGTGCTCGGCCCCATCTCGGGGGGCGGCGACGAGGTCACCACCGACCTCCTCGCCAGCCCGCCCACGACCCAGCCGGGCGCGGGGTCCGACGGGGACACCGACCGCGACGAGACCGACGACGGCGCCGGGCCCACGGCACCGACTCCCCCGTCGCCCGCGCTCGGCTCGGCCTTCACTCGCTCCCCCGCGTTCTCCCCCACACCCAACCGTTCGCCGTCACCGGCTCCCACTCCTGCCCCCTCGGACCCCCAACCTGGTGATGGCGGGCTCGGCCCCGCCCCCGTGTACGACAGCGGCGACGAGGACGACGACCCCCTCGTGGTCACCACGACCCTCTGGACCAGCCGCCAGGCGGGAACCCCCCTGGCGTCGGCCGGCGTGCCCGAGGGCGCCCTCCCGGTCGGCAACCGCCTCGGCCAGCACGACAAGCTCACCTACCTCCGCTTCGACGGCACCGGCGCATTGACCCTCGCCGAGGACCCCGAGGGGACCCGGGAGCCCAGCCCAGCCGGCGAGATCGACCTCCTGGCGTGCCAGGTGACCGATCCGGGTTGGGAGGAGGGCGAAGCCGCCTCGTTCGACGACGCCCCGGCCCACGACGATGCCGCCTGCACGCCCGGCGCGCGGGCCGACGACGGGACCTGGACCTTCATGCTCTCGGGGATGGACGGCGCCGCCGGTGTCGTGGTCATGCCCGGGGAGGGCGCACCGGTCGACTTCCAGGTCGCCCTGGTCCCCGCCCCCTGAGCAGCCCCGCCGGGCGCTCGACTAGAACGATGACGTCCGCATCAACACAGGAGATCGACGATGGCGTGGGATTTCTCTACTGAGCCCGAGTTCCAGGAGAAGCTGGACTGGATCGAGCGGTTCTGCCGCGAGGAGATCGAGCCGTTCTCGATCGTCTTCCCCTACGCGCTTCGCACCAAGGACCCCAAGGTGCTGGCCATGGTCCGGGAGATGCAGCAGCAGGTGAAGGACCAGGGCCTCTGGGCGCTGTTCCTCGACCAGGAGCTCGGCGGGCCTGGCTTCGGCCAGCTCAAGCTGGCACTGGTCAACGAGATCCTCGGCCGCTACCCGGCCGCCCCCCAGTTCTTCGGCACAGCGGCGCCCGACACCGGGAACATGGAGCTCCTCGCCGCCTACGGCACCGAGGAGCAGAAGGAGCGGTGGCTCGTGCCGCTCATGAACCAGGAGATCTTCTCCGCCTACTCGATGACCGAGCCGCAGGGTGGCTCCGACCCCACCCTGTTCAAGACCACCGCCATGCGCGACGGCGAGGAGTGGGTCATCAACGGCGAGAAGTGGTTCACCAGCGCCGGGCGCTACGCCGACATCCTCGTCGTGATGACCACCAACGGCATGTTCGTCGTGCCGACAGACACCCCAGGCGTGGAGTTCGTCGAGGGCGGTCCGCGGGCCCACTCCCACATCCGCTACAACGACGTCCGCGTCCCCCTCGACCACCTGCTCGGCCCGGAGGACGGCGCCAAGGTGCTGGCCCAGCGGCGCCTCGGCGGTGGTCGCATCCACCACGCCATGCGGGCCATCGCCCAGTGCACGCTCGCCTTCGACATGATGTGCGAGCGGGCGCTGAGCCGCGAGTCGCACGGTCACGTGATCGCCGAGCACCAGATGGTCCAGGAGGCTGTGGCCGACTCCTACGCCCAGATCCAGCAGCTGCGCCTGCTCGTGCTCTGGACGGCCTGGACCATCGACAACTCGAGCACCCAGGAGGCTCGCACCCAGATCGCGGCGTGCAAGTTCACCGCCGCCACCGTGCTCCGCGAGGTGTCGTACCGCGCCATCCACATCTTCGGCTCCCTCGGCGTGACCGACCTGACCCCGCTCCAGGCCATGTGGGCCGGCGCGCCCACCATGAGCGTGATGGACGGCGTCGACGAGGTGCACAAGGTCACCGTGGCCCGCAACATCCTCAAGGGCTACCGCCCGCACGACGGCCTCTGGCCGACCGAGTACCTGCCGGCCAAGAAGGAGGCGGCCTGGAAGAAGTACGAGGGCCTCTTGGCCGAGGACGAGGACCTCAAGCGCTACGCCGAGGGCATGGCCAAGTACCTCACCGCCAGCGGCCGCTGAGCCGGTCCGCCCCTGCGTCCGAGGGCGTCTCCTCAGTCGTGGGTGGCGCCCGGCAGGACCCGGTATGCGTCGTAGACGGAGTCGATGCGGCGGATGGTGGTGACGAGCGAGTCGAGGTGACCGGGGTCGGCCAGCTCGAAGTCGAAGCGCATGCGCGAGATCCGATCGGTCCCGGTCTGGGTGGTGCACGCCAGGATGTTGACGTGGTGCTCGGCCAGGGTGGCCGAGACGTCGCTGAGCAGCTTGGCGCGGTCGAGGGCCTTCACCTCGACAGAGACCACGAAGGTGTCACGCCCCCGGTCCTGATCCCACTCCACCTCGATGAGGCGGGCGCCCTGGCCCTCGGCGAGCGAGACGGCGTTGGCGCAGTCGGCCCGGTGGACCGAGACCCCCCGCCCGCGGGTGACGAAGCCCAAGATCTCGTCGCCGGGCACGGGCGTGCAGCAGCGGGACAGCCGCACCATCACGTCGTCGAGGCCCTCCACGTGCACCCCGCCGGTGGGCTTGCGACGGCGGGGCGCCCGGGCGGTGACGGGCAGCTGCTCCTCGCCCTCCCCGCCCCGCAGCTCGCGGGCGAGCCGCTGGGCCACCGACTTCGCCGACAGGTGGTTCTCGCCGATCGCGATGTGGAGCGTGTCGAGGTCCTGGTAGTTGAGCTTGGCGGCCAGCTCGACCATGGCCGGCCCACTCGCCACCTTCTGGACCGGGAGCCCCTCGCGACGGATGGCCTTGACCAGCTCCTCGCGCCCGGTCTCCATGGCGTCCTCGCGCCGCTCACGTGAGAACCACTGGCGGATCTTGTTGCGGGCGCGGGGGCTGGCAACGATCTGGAGCCAGTCGCGCGAGGGCCCGCCCTCGACCTTGGCGGTGAAGATCTCGACGGTGTCGCCCGACTGGAGCTTCGAGTCGAGCGGCTGGAGGCGGCCGTTGACCCGTGCGCCGATGCAGGCGTGGCCGACCTCGGTGTGCACCGCGTAGGCGAAGTCGATCGGCGTGGAGCCGTCGGGAAGGGTGATCACCCGGCCCTTCGGGGTGAAGATGAAGACCTCGTCGTGCTCGAGGTCGACCTTCAGGGTCTCCATGAACTCGGCGGGGTCGGTGGTCTCCGACTGCCAGTCGACCAGGTGGCTCAACCAGGCGATGTCGGTGGCGGTGAGCTCGTCCTTGTAGGCCCAGTGGGCCGCCACGCCCATCTCGGCCCGGTGGTGCATCTCGCGGGTGCGGATCTGGACCTCGAGCGGCTTGCCCTGGGGCCCGACCACCGTGGTGTGGAGGCTCTGGTACAGGTTGAACTTGGGCATGGCGATGTAGTCCTTGATTCGCCCCTGCACCGGCTTCCAGGTTGCGTGGATCGAGCCGAGGGCGGCGTAGCAGTCCTCCACCCGCTCGACGACGACCCGGATGCCCACCAGGTCGAAGATGTCGTCGAACTCCTTGCCCTTCACGACCATCTTCTCGTAGATGGACCACAGGTGCTTGGGCCGGCCCGTGACCTCACCGGTGATGTGCAGCTCGACGAGGCGCTCGCGCACCTGGTCGAGGACCAAGCTCAGGTAGAGCTCGCGCTCGGGGCTGCGGGTCGAGACCATCTGCTCGATCTCGGCGTAGCGCTTGGGGTGCAGCGAGGCGAAGCCGAGGTCTTCGAGCTGTTGCTTGAGGTCCTCCATCCCGAGGCGGTGCGCCAGCGGTGCGTAGATCTCGAGGGTCTCGGTGGCCGTACGCTCCTGCTTCCAGGTCGGCATGGCGGCGATCGTGCGCATGTTGTGCAGCCGGTCCGAGAGCTTGATGATCAGGACCCGCAGGTCCTTGGCCATGGCCACCAACATCTTGCGCATGGAGGCGGCCTGCTGAGCCTCCTTGGTGTCGAAGCGCACCCGGTCGAGCTTGGTGACACCGTCGACGATGGCGGCGACCTCGGGGCCGAACGACGAGACGATCTCCTCGAGGGCGAGTGCCGTGTCCTCCACCGCGTCGTGAAGGAGGGCGGCGGCGATCGTGACGTCGTCGAGGCCGAGGTCGGCGACGATCATCGCCACCGCCAGGGGGTGCTCGATGTAGGGCTCGCCCGAGTTGCGGACCTGCCCGGCATGTGCGTTGGCGGCCTCGGCGTAGGCCCGGCTGATCAGGGCGGTCGGGGCCTTGGGGTGGCGGGCGCGGTAGGTGACGAGGAGCGGGGCGATCTCCTCGGCCGGCAGGGCGTTGCGACGCCACGGCAGGACGCGGTCGACGGTCGCCATGGCTAGGCGTACGAGGCCAGGGTCACGACCTCCCGGCCCGGGAGCTTGGCCCGCCCCCCGAGGGCGGCGAGCTCGAGGACGAAGGCGAGGCCGACCACCACGCCGCCGAGGCGCTCGACGAGGTCGGCGGTGGCCGCCGCCGTCCCGCCGGTGGCGAGCACGTCGTCGATGATCAGCACCCGCTCGCCCGCGGCGACGGCGTCGGTGTGGATCTCGAGGGTGTCGGCGCCGTACTCGAGCCCGTAGGCGGCCGACTCGACCGCGGAGGGCAGCTTGCCTGCCTTGCGGACCGGCGTGAAGCCGGCCCCGAAGCGGTAGGCCACGGGGGCGGCCAGGATGAAGCCCCGTGCCTCGATCCCGAGGACCCGGTCGACCACCTCACCGGAGAAGGCATCGGCGAGGGCGTCGACGGCGAAGCGGAAGGCGTCGGCGTCGGCGAGCAGCGGCGTGATGTCCTTGAAGGCGATGCCGGGGCGCGGGAAGTCAGCGATGTCGCGCACGTGGCTGGTCAGCCACTCGGCCCTCAGCTCGCTCGTCGCCACGACCTCACGGTACAAGGTGGTCGACCCGTCACCGGGTCGAGCGACCGGGCTCGCCCCACTAGCGGCGCCGGCCCTTCTTGCGGCCCCGCGGCTCGATCGGTCCGCGGGCGGCGGGCGGGGTGGTCCGCGCCGGTCCGGCGGACTGCGTCCGGTCGGATCCGAACGGCACCTCGACCTCGTCGCCACCGTCGTCTCGACCGGCGGGCGCAGCAGGGCCGGGGTTGCGGCCACCGGTGGGCGCCACGGCGCCGGTGCGGCTCTCGGCCCGCTCGCGCAGCGCCTGGTTGCGGGGCTCGCGCTCCTTGAGCCACACCAGCACGGGGGCGGCCACGAAGAGCGAGGAGTAGGCGCCGACGGCGAGGCCGATGAGCAGGACGAGGGCGAAGTCCTGGAGCGTGGCGGCGCCGAGGAGCGAGCCGATCACGATCAAGGAGGTGATCGGCATCAACGAGGTCACCGTGGTGTTCACCGAGCGCATGAGCACCTCGTTGAGGGCGTTGTTGACACCCTCGGCGTAGGTGAGGGCGCGCTGGCCCGGCGGCGGGACGGCCACGTTCTCGCCGACCTTGTCGAACACCACGATGGTGTCGTACAGCGAGTAGCCGAGGATGGTCAGGAAGGCGATCGCCGTGGCCGGGGAGATGTCGAAGCTGAACAGCGAGTAGATCCCGATCGTGACCAGGATGTCGTGGGCCACGGCGGCGAGGGCGGCGACAGCCATCTTCCACTCGAAGCGAAGCGAGATGTAGGCCGCGATGGCGAGGAAGAAGAACACCAGGGCGCGCAGCGCCGAACGGCTGATCTCCTCGCCCCAGGTGGGGCCCACCTCGTTGATGCTGATGTCGTCGACATCTGCACCGGTGAGCGCGGCCAGCTCGTCGGTGATCTCGGCGGTCCGCTCGGTGGCCTCGACCCCTGCGGTCACGCGGATCGTCTCCACCCCCTCGCCCCCGAAGGCGGGACTGACCCGCTGGATGGTGGCGTCCTCGAGGCCGAGGGGGGTGAGCCCGCTGCGGACCTCGGCGATGCCGACGTCGTTGGCCGGCACCTCCCAGACGGCACCACCGCGGAACTCGATGCTGAAGTCGAGGCCCTGGACGGCGACGGAGATGCCACCGACGACCAGGAGGGCGACGGAGATGACCAATCCGACGCGCCGGCGACCGTAGAAGTCGACGCGCTGCTCGCCGCGGTACAGCGTGGAGATGACACCCATCACGAACCTCCCGGGGCACCGGCCGTGGCCAGGCCGGCGGTGTGCTCGGGCACGCCGAGCATGGCCGGCCGGCCGAACCTGGGGCTGCGGCCGAGGAGGATGACCGCCGGGCGCATGAAGAACCAGCTGGTCACGACGTCGATGACGGTGGCGAGGCCGAGGTAGAAGGCGAAGCCCCGGACCGGCCCCACGGTGAAGTAGTAGAGGAGGGCGGCGCCGATGAGCGAGGCGGCATCGGCGCGCAAGATGGTGCTGAACGCCCGCTTGAACCCGCGGTCGGTGGCCGAGCGCATGGTGCCCCCGGCCATGACGCTCTCCTTGAGGCGCTCGTAGTAGACGACGTTGGAGTCGACCGCCACGCCGATCGACACGATGATGCCGGTGATGCCGGCCAGGGTGAGGGCCAGCCCGGTGGTCTCCCCCAGATAGGAGATGACCGCGAAGAGCAGCGATGCCGACACGGCCAACGAGGCGATCGCCACCAGCCCCAGCAGGCGGTAGTAGGCGACCATGTACAGCGCCACCAGCGCGAGGCCGATGCCACCGGCGATGAGGCCGGCCCGCAGGGAGTCGCGGCCCAGGCTGGCCGAGATCGTCTGGACGGTCTGAGGCTCGAGCTCGACCGGCAGGGCACCGAAGCGCAGCACCAGGGCGAGGTCACGGGCCTCCCGGTCGCTGAAGCTCCCGGAGATCTGGATGCGGTCGCGGGCGAACTGGGGGGCGTTGATGGTCGGTGCCGACTGGACGACGCCGTCGAGCACGATGGCCACCGCGCCGCGCGCGCTCGTGGCGTCGATCCCGATCGGCGGGCATTCCTGGGAGGTGGCGAAGCACTCGGCCGCCAGCGCGTTGAAGGCACCGATGCCCTCGCCGGTCATCTCCAGGTTGACCGTCCAGGTGCCGAACTCGTCGACCCGGGCCTGGGCCGTCGAGACGGCGTCGCCCCGCAGGCGGGTGGGCCCGAGCAGGTAGCGCTGGCCATCGAGGCCGGGGAGGAGCACCACGGCGTCGGGCTCGTCGTCGTCGGGATCGGTGGTCTCCAGATCGGCCGGAGCCTCCGGCACGGTGGTGACAGGCACCTCGGGGTCGTCCTCCTCGACCGCATCGGGGTCGTCGTCCACGGCTGCATCGGGGTCCTCGGCCAGCGCTGTGGTCGTGGTGGTGTCGTCCGCGCCGTCCTCGAGGCCCTCGTCCTCGAGGTCCCCGAGATCCTCTCCCTCGGGGGGGATGCCGGACCGCAGGACCGGGCGGAAGCGCAGCTCGGCGGTCTGGCCCACGACATCAAGGGCCCGCTGGCGGTCAGCCACGCCGGGCAGCGACACGATGATCGAGTCACCCTGGCGGGCGATCTCCGGCTCGGCCACGCCGAGGCCGTCGACGCGGCTGCGAATGATGGAGATGGCCTGCTCGAGGTTCTCGTCCGGCGTCGGCTCGGTGGGCTGGAGCACCACCGAGGCGCCACCCTGCAGGTCGAGGCCGAGCGCCGGGGAGTAGTTGGCGGCGACGGTGGCGGCGAGAGACCCGAAGGCGAGCACGACGATCCCGATCATCGAGACGTAGAGCGGGCGACGACTCCTCACGCGTCGGGTCCCGGCATGCCTCCCTCGGCGGCGCCGGGCCCGAGCTTGCGGCTCACGGCGCCGCGCAGCACGCGCACCTCGACCCCGGAGCCCACCTCGAGACGGAGCTCAGCCTCGTCGAGCACCCGGATGGTGCCGACGATCCCGCCGGCGGTGACGACCTCGTCGCCGACCTGGAGCTCGGCAACCAGCTGTCGCTGGCGCTTCACCCGCTGCTGCTGGGGTCGGATCAGCAGGAGGTACATGATGAGGAACAGGAGCGGAAGGATGATCAGGTCCATGAGGGAGGGGGTGGCACGCACCGGTCGTTCCGGGCCCAGGCCAGCGCCCGACACTACCGGACGCCCACGCCGGCCCGGCACCGCGACACCCGCCGCGCTGGCCTGGGCGCGGAGGGGGGCGGGACGCGCTGCGGCCGGCGACGGCATCTTCGACCTCGTCGACGCCCCGACCCTGCCGCGCCCCTAGCGCTCGGCGTCCAGGCCCCCGCCACCCGTGCCGTCGGGGTCTGCGGGGTCCGCGTCGAAGAGACCAGGGACCGACGACACCGGTGCTACCGGCGGCGCATCCAGCCCCATGTGGGCCCACGCCGCGGGGGTGGCGACGCGTCCGCGCGGGGTGCGCATCAGCAGTCCCTGCTGGATGAGGAACGGCTCGTAGACGTCCTCGACGGTCTCGGTCGGCTCGCTCACGCTGATGGCCAGGGTCGACAGCCCGACGGGTCCGCCGGCGAAGCGGGCGCACAGGGCGCTCAGCAGCGACCGGTCGACCTTGTCGAGGCCCAGCTGGTCGACCCCGAACAGCGCCAGGCCGGCGACGGCGGCGGCGTGGGTGACCGTGCCGTCGCCCCGGACCTCGGCGTAGTCGCGGACCCGGCGGAGGAGGCGGTTGGCGATCCGGGGGGTGCCGCGGGCGCGCCGGGAGATCTCGACCGCTCCATCGGCATGGAGCTCGACGCCGAGGATGGCTGCCGCCCGGGCGACGATGGCCTCGAGGTCGCTCGGTGGGTAGTGCTCGAGCCGCTCGACCAGGCCGAAGCGGTCGCGGAGCGGGCCGGTGATGAGCCCCGTGCGGGTGGTGGCCCCCACCAGGGTGAACCGGGGGAGGTCGAGGCGGATCGAGCGCGCCGAGGGGCCCTGCCCGATGACGATGTCGAGCTGGAAGTCCTCCATCGCCGGGTAGAGGACCTCCTCCACCGTGCGGGGCAAGCGGTGGATCTCGTCGATGAAGAGCACCTCCCCCTCGTCGAGGTTGGTGAGGATGGCGGCGAGGTCGCCCGGCCGGTTCAGCGCCGGTCCCGACGTGATCCGCATCCCCACGCCCATCTCGGTGGCGACGATGCCCGCCAGGGTCGTCTTGCCCAGCCCGGGCGGCCCGGCGAGGAGGATGTGGTCGGCCGCCTGCCCGCGCCCCCGCGCCGCGCCGAGGACGATGGTGAGGTGGTCCTTGAGCTCGGCCTGGCCCACGAACTCCTCGAGGCTCCTCGGCCGGAGGCCGACCTCGTCGGGCTCGTCGTCGGGCACGGCGGCCCCGGTCAGCAGCTCTTCCCGCACCTCAGCGCACCGTCGAGAGCGTCGTGAGGGCCGACTTGAGCAGGAGCGCCACGTCGCCGTCGGCAGGGAGGTCGCGCACGGCGTCGCGGATCTCGTCGGGGCCGTAGCCGAGCGACGCCAGCGCGGCCCGCACCTCGGCGCGTGCCGGCGCGACGGCCGGCGGGTCGTCCGCGGCGCCGGCGACGGCACCCACCATCGTGGCCAGGTCGCCGTCGGGGAGGTCGAGGCGGGCCTTGAGCTCGATGAGCAGCCGCGCCGCCGTCTTCTTGCCCACGCCGGGCACCAGGCACAGTGCGTCGACGTCGTCGTCGGCCACCGCCCAGCGGAGGGCGTCGGGCCGGTGCACCGACAAGATGGCGAGGGCCAGTGCCGGCCCCACCCCGTGAGCACCGATGAGCGCCTCGAAGCAGGCCCGCTCGTCGCGCGACGGGAAGCCGTAGAGGGTGAGGGCGTCTTCTCGCACGTGGAGGTGGGTGTGGAGGAAGACCTCGGCCCCGGGCTCACCCACCGCCGCGACCGCCGCCGGCGACACCAGCGCCCGGTAGCCCACCCCCGCCACCTCGACCAGCACCTCGCCAGTGGCGGCGCGCTCGAGGAGCGTGCCCCGCAGCGAACCGATCATCGGGCGACCTCCTGGTCGACGGCGCCGGCCACCCGCGCTGCCAGCGGCGCCACCGCGTGGTGGCACAGGGCGAGGGCGAGGGCGTCGGCGGCGTCGGCGGGCTCGGGGAGCGCGGCCAGGCCGAGCTGGGCCTGGACCATCCGCTGCACCTGCTCCTTGGGCGCGGCACCCCAGCCGCACACCGCCAGCTTCACCTCGTTGGGGGTGTACTGGACGACCTGGCAACCGGCGCTGCTGGCCTCGGCGAGGGCGAGGCCGCTGGCTTGGCCGACCGACATGGCGGTGCGCACGTTGACCTGGAAGAAGACACGCTCGACGGCCACCACCGCTGGTCGCAGCTCGGCGATGAGGTCCCGCAGGCCCGCTTGGAGCTCGGCCAGCCGCTCGGGCAGCGGTGCCTCCCGGGGCGTGGTGAGGACACCGGCCGACACGGCGACCAGCGCAGCGGGCTCCCGGGCGACGGCGCCGTAGCCGCAGCGGGTGAGCCCCGGGTCGATCCCCAGTACGAACACGGGTTCGACCCTACTGGGGTCCACCCCGCAGGCGGGGGATCCCTGCGGGCGGGCCCGGTCTCGCGACGCCGACGAGGGCTACGAGGCGTCGCGCACCGCCGCCACAAGCTCGTCGGTCTTGCGGAAGGTGAGGCCGGCGATGGCCCGATGGGCGTAGCGGATGACCCCGTCGCCGTCGACCACGAAGATCGAGCGCCGGTAGAACCCGAGCGGGCCGAGCACGCCGTAGGCCTCCCCCACCGACTTGTCGGCGTCGGCGAGCAGGGGGAAGGCGAAGCCGTGCTTGTCGGCGAACGCCTCCTGGCTGTCGATGCCCTGGGGGCTGATGGCGAGCACGGCGGCGCCGAGGTCGGTGAAGTCGTCGATGTCCTCGCTGTAGGACCGGAGCTGGGTGGTGCAGACCGGCGTGTTGGCGCCCGGGTAGAAGACCAGCACCACCGGCCCACCCCGGAACCCGTCGAGGGTGCAGACCTTGCCGCCGGTCGACGCCAGCGAGAAGTGCGGCGCCCGGTCGCCCACGGCGACGCTCACCGGGTCACCTCGAACTCGGGGGTCGGTGCGGCGGCGAGGTCGGGGAGGCTGGGCACGAGCCGGAGGCTACCGCCGGCCTCAGGCCCCCACCGTTTGCAGGATCTGGTCGGGGATGTCGAAGTTGGCATAGACGCCCTGGACGTCGTCGTGGTCGTCGAGGGCGTCGATGACCCGCAGCACCTTCTTGGCGTCCTCGGTCGTCTCCAGCGGCACCGTGGTGGTGGGCAACATGGTGACGTCGGCGGAGTCGAAGGCGATCTCGGCGGCCTCCAGCGCCTCGCGAACCTGGGTGAGGCTGCTCGGCTCGCAGGTGACGCGCCACGTGTCACCGTCGTCGGCGAGGTCCTCGGCGCCGGCCTCGAGCACCACCATCATCAGGTCGTCCTCCTCGATCGCCTTCGGGAGGATCACCACGCCCTTGCGCTCGAACTGCCACGCCACCGCCCCGGGCTCGGCGAGGGAGCCGCCGAGCTTGTTGAACAGCGAGCGGATGTCGGCGCCGGTGCGGTTGCGGTTGTCGGTGAGCACCTCCACGTAGACGGCCACCCCGGCGGGGGCGTACCCCTCGTAGGAGACCGGCTCGTAGCGCACGCCCTCGAGCTCGCCGGTGCCTCGCTTGACGGCCCGCTCGATGGTGTCGATCGGGACCGACGCGTCGCGGGCCTTCTGGAACATGGTGCGCAGCGTGGCGTTCGAGTCGAGGTCGCCGCCGCCCTCACGCGCCGCCACCTCCACCTGACGGATCAGCTTGGCGAACAGCTTCCCCCGCTTGGCGTCCTTGGCACCTTTCTGGTGCTTGATCGTGGCCCACTTGGAGTGACCCGACATCGGCTAGCCCTCCCTCTCCCGGGCACTTTTGCCCGCGTCCTCAGTCTCGTCGATCGATCGCAGGAACAGGTCGTGGAGCCGGGCGTCACCTCCGAGCTCGGGGTGGAACGACGCCACCATGATCGCGCCCGCCCGACAGAGGACCGGGCCGGCCTCGACCTCGGCCAGCACCTCCACGCCCTCGCCGACGCGCTCCACCACCGGCGCCCGGATGAACACGGCGTGGAACGGGTCGTCGAGGCCCCTCACGTCGAGGTCGGCCTCGAAGGAGTCCCGCTGGCGCCCGAAGGCGTTGCGGCGCACCATCAGGTCGATGGCGCCGAAGCTGCGCTGGTCGGGCCGGCCGTCGAGCACCTCAGAGGCCAGCACGATCATCCCCGCACAGGTGCCGAACGCCGGCATGCCTTCGGCCAAGCGGGCGGCCAGCGGCGCACGCAGCCCTGAGCTGTCGAGCAGCATCGACATCGTCGTCGACTCACCTCCGGGGATCACGATGGCCTCGACCGCCTCGAGGTCGGCGGCCGTGCGGACCAGCGCCGCCTCAGCCCCGAGCTGGTTGAGGGCGCCGACGTGGCGCGCGGCCGCGCCCTGCAGCGCCAGGACGCCCACCCGGCGTCCCACCTGGGGGCCGTCCCACGGGGCTACCAGCCCCGCTGGGCGAAGGTCTGGTCGAGCGAGCCGATCTCGAGGCCGGGCATGGCGTCGCCGAGGCCGCGGCTGACCTTGGCGACCAGCTCGGCGTCGGCGAAGTGCGTGGTCGCCTCGACCACGGCACGGCCCATTCGGGCGGGGTCGCTGCTCTTGAAGATGCCCGATCCCACGAAGACGGCCTGGGCGCCGAGCTGCATGACGAGCGAGGCGTCGGCCGGGGTGGCGATGCCCCCTGCACAGAACATCGGCACGGGCAGCTCGCCGGCCGCGGCGACCTCCTTGACCAGCTCGACGGGGGCCTGGAGGCGCTTGGCCCACTCGTAGACCTCGGCCGAGTCGGCGGTGGTGATCTTGGCGATGTCGCCGCGGATCGCGCGCAGGTGGCGCACCGCCTCGACGATGTTGCCGGTGCCGGCCTCGCCCTTGGAGCGGATCAGGGCCGCACCTTCCGAGATCCGGCGGAGGGCCTCACCCAGGTTGGTCGCGCCGCAGACGAAGGGGACGGTGAAGGCCCACTTGTCGATGTGGTGGGCTTCGTCAGCGGGGGTGAGCACCTCGGACTCGTCGATGAAGTCGACCCCGAGGGACTGGAGCACCTGGGCCTCGGCGAAGTGACCGATGCGGGCCTTGGCCATGACGGGGATGGTGACGGCGGCCTTGATCCCCTCGATCATGGCCGGGTCGCTCATGCGGGCCACGCCACCGTCGCGGCGGATGTCGGACGGCACCCGCTCGAGGGCCATGACCGCCACGGCACCGGCGTCCTCGGCCACCTTGGCCTGCTCGGGGTCGACGACGTCCATGATGACGCCCCCCTTGAGCATCTCGGCCAGGCCGCGCTTGACGGTGGTGGTGCCAGTGAGGGGACGGGGGTCCTGCTTCGAGGCCATGCCCTAAGTCTAAAGGGAGTCCGGCGCGACCACGGTGGCTGATCCGGGCGGGGCCAGCTCGATCCAGGTCCGGCCCGGCGTCAGCGCCACGGGCTGGCCGGTGGCATCGGTGTACGAGGTGGGCGAGGCGGCGTCGGGCCGCGACCAGCGACCCTGCACCAGGCGGCCTCCGGAGAGGATCCACGCGTCGCCCTCGCCCACCAGGACCGCCTCTGGCGAGGAGGCGCCGGTGACGTCGCGGAACCCGGAGGCTCGGTACTGGGTGAACTGCACGATGACGTTCTCGGGGTCGAGCGGGTCGTCGTCGGCGTCGAGGTGGACGCTGCCGTCCTGGCTCCGGATCCACCCGGTGGCCGACCCCTCGTAGCTGACGGTGGTCCCCACATGGCCGCCGTAGGCGATGCGCACACCACGGGCCAGCTCGCCGGCCGTGGCGTCCTCACCCTCCTGCCGGTGGGTGAAGAGCGCGTTGGGGGGTCCGGCGTCGTCGGGGGCGAAGCCGTAGAGCGTCTCGGTGCTGATGAAGAACCGGAGCACACCGCTGCCCTGGGTCATGTAGGACCCGGATCGGGCGTCGTAGCCGACATCGACGATGTCGGCGCCCCGCACCATGCGGAGCACGCCGCTGTTGGCGCCGGAGAAGGAGAAGAGCGGCCGGTTGAGGTTGGCCAGGATCTCGATGTCGCTGGTGCGGGCCGAGCGGACCGGTCCGACCCGTTGGGAGTCGGTGGAGTGGAACACCGCCGCGAGGCGGGTGGCACCCGCCTCCACCTTCTCGACGTACACCACGTCGGCGTCGGCCAGGCCGGCCTGGCGGCCTCGGGCCTTGGTGCTGTTGTCGACCTTGACGACCATGGCCGGCCGGTCGAGGACCGACTCGTCCGACACCGGCAGGCCGGTGAGCGGTGCGGTGGGCGGCGCCGTGGTGGTCGTGGTGGTGGTCGGCCGGGTCGTGGTGGTCGGCACCACCACGACATCGTCACCCCCACGGGTGGCGAACACGGCGATGCCGAGGAGGGCCAGGAGGGCGACGACGGCACCGACGATGACCGGCGGGCGGCGGTAGATGGGGGTGGAGGGGTCAGGCATGGGTTCAGAGCTCCCGGAGCGCCGCGATGCGCTCCTCGAGTGGGGGGTGGGTGTTGAACAGGCGGTCGAGGCGGTTTGCCCGGCGCTGAGACGCGTGGCGGGCCAGCGGCTCTTCGATCCAGAGGTGGGCGGTCGCCCTCGAGGCGCTGCGCACGACCGTCTGGTCGTCTCGCAGCTTCTCCAGGGCGGAGATCAGACCGGGAGGGTACCGGGTGAGCGAGGCAGCGGAGACGTCGGCCAGCGACTCACGGCGACGGCTCACCGCCGCGTGCATGATCCGGCCGAGCAGCGGGGCCAGCAGGAGCAGCACGAAGCCGAGGAGCGCCAGGAGGGCAGCCGGACCGCCACCGCCACCCTGCCGGCCGCCGCGGCCGCGGGTGCCGCCGCCCCACCACAGCGCCCGGATGGCGAAGTCGGCCATGAGGGTGACCACCCCGACGAGCGTGACCGCCAGGGTGGAGACGAGGATGTCGTAGTTCTTGATGTGGCTCAGCTCGTGGGCCAGCACCCCCTCGAGCTCGACCCGGTTGAGCTTCTCGAGCAGGCCGGTGGTGACCGCGATTGCCGCGTGCTGGGGGTTGCGGCCGGTGGCGAAGGCGTTCGGGGCCGGGTCGTCGACGACGTAGACCCGCGGCTTCGGCAGGCCCCCGGCGATGCAGAGCCCCTCGACGAGGTTGTGCAGCCTTGCGTGGGCGACCGGGTCGGCCGGTTGGGCCCGGCTCATCCGCAGGGCGATGGCGTCGCTCTTCCAGTAGGCGGTCCCCGACGCCACGCCGGCGACGACCAGGCCGATCACGAGGCCGACGACGCCAGCACCGCTGCCGAGCGTGACGTCGACGGCCCACGCGACCCCCACCACGAGGAGCACGAAGCCGGCGAGCAGCAGTGCCGAACGGCGCTTGTTGGACGAGATCTGGTCGTACAGAGCGCGGCCTAGAACTCGACCTGGACGGTGCCCCGGGAGGTGTCGTCGGCCTCGAAGTACTCGCGCGCCGCGAAGCCCATGGCGTTGGCCAGGATCACCGCCGGGAACGACTGGATCTTGGTGTTGTAGGCCAGGACGGCATCGTTGTAGAACTGCCGCGCGTAGGCGATCCGCCCCTCGGTGCCGCTCAGCTCCTCCTGGAGCTGGAGGAAGCCCTGGTTGGCCTTGAGGTCGGGGTAGGCCTCCGAGAGGGCGAAGAGCGACTTGAGCGCCGAGGTGATCATCGTCTCGGCCTTGGCCTGATCGGCCACGCCCTCGGCGCTCATGCCGGCGTTGCGCGCCCGGATCACCGCGTCGAGCGTCTCCTTCTCGTGGGTGGCATAGGCCTTCACGGTCTCCACGAGGTTCGGGATGAGGTCGTAGCGACGGCGCAGCTGCACGTCGATCTGCGCCCACGCGCCCTCGATGCGGTTCCGGAGGCGTATCAGGCCGTTGTAGAGGAGGACCACGTAGAGCCCGAGCAGGACGACGACGGCGAGCAGGATCCAGACGGCGGTCACGAACGCACCTCGGTGTTCAGGGGACCAGGAGGACGGGCCGATGGTACCGGCCGCCGCCGCACCGACCCGGCACCCGCAAAGGACTAGTCCGCTCAACCGTCGCAAATGGCACGGTCGGGCCATGGTTCGGCGGGCTCACGTGCCGCAAAGTGCACACAACGCCGCACAACGACATCGCACCAGACCTGCAGCACCCACCACGACTCACCCCCACACCACCGGGAGCCACCAGCCATGCGCACCAAGCACATCCTCGGAGCAGCGGCCGCCGCCGCACTCCTCGCCGCAGGCCCGCTGTCAGCGGGCCTCGCGGCCGCCAGCGACGCCGCCGACCACGGCGTGGGCACCGGCGCCGCCACCGCCACGCTGCTCGGCGTCGAGATCGGCGAGGGGGGATCGATCCTCTCGGTCCGCCTCGTTGGCCACGACGCCACCGCGTCCATCGACCCTGCCGCCGGCGACGCCTTCGCCGAGGGCATCCTGCACCCCCTGGATGTCACCTCCTCGGTCGAGGCGCTCAACCTGGCGGCCCCGTCCGTCGGCACCCGGAGCACCGGTGCGCAGGACAGCAGGTCCGCCGACCCCTTCGCCGGCGTGCCGTCGAACCCCGCCGTCAGCGGCTCCGGCACCACAGCGCTCTCGTCGGTGGTCGACCAGGCGGGCGCCCGCTCGCTGCTCGACGCCGCCCTGAGCGATGTGGGCGTGGCCGGCGGCCTCGTGCACCTCCCCGCCGGATCCCTCACCCTGGCTGCCGACTCGGCACCCGACGCATCGGGCGCCTCGCAGGGCGTCGACGTCCCCTCCGCCACGGTGCTCGACCTCAGTGCCCTGCTCGAGGGCATCGGCATCTCCCTGTCGTCGCTCGACCTCAACACCCTCGTGCGGCTCCTCGACCAGCTGGGCGTGACGCTGCCGATCGGGTCCGGCCTCGACGGCGCCGCCGTGGAGGCCCTCGCCGACGCCCTCGACGGGAGCGTCGATGCGATCCTCGACAGCGGCCTCGAGCTGACCACTCCGATCACCACCGAGGTCTGCGCCCAGATCGACGCCATCCTCGACGGCACGCTCGGCGACGTCAGCGGGTCCCTGCCCGACGGCGAGGACCTCGGCGGCGTCGAGCTGCTCGACGGGATCGGCGATGCCGTCGACTCGCTGCCTGGCACCGAGGACCTCCTCAACAGCGCCGCGATCGGAGACCTCAGCTGCCAGGCGCTGGTGGACTCCGCCACCGCCACCGTGCAGACCCTCGTCGACACGATCCGCAGCGAGCTCCGCAACCTGCTCCGCGGGACCCTCCTCGTGCTCGACGGCACCGCCCTCCTCACCATCACCGACGTGCAGGCCGGGCTGGTCGCCAGCGCCGCCGGCACCGTCGACGACTCGGTGGCGAAGGTCACCGCCAGCATCGGCGACGTGCGGGTCGGCGCACTGGCCGTACCCGGTGTCGCCGATCTCGACCTGAGCGACACCCTGGCGAGCATCAGCGGCGCCGCCGACCTGGTGACCGCGGCGGTGAGCGACGTGCTCGCCATCATCGACCCGGCCCTGGGCAACGTCGTCGACGTCGACCTGCTGGCGATCACCGAGTCGGTGGGCGCCGACGGCGACGTGGTCAACGCCGTCAGCACCCTGTCGGCGCTGGTTGCCACCATCACCCCGCCTGCCGTGCTCAGCGCTGCGATCCTCGGCACCGACGACGCCGTCGGCGACGTCATCACTGAGCTGGGCGGGACGGTCCCCGCACTGGCGCCGGTGATGGAAGAGCTCGAGGTCGTCCTCGGTGAGGTGTCCGCCCTCGCCGGGCCCACCACCGTGTCGGTGGTCAGCCTCAGCAGCACCGGCCAGTTCGTGGCCCATGCCCCCGGCGACGGCTCGACGACCAGCGACAGCCCGGCGACCCAGCTCCCTCGCACCGGTGCTGACACCGTCCTCCCTGCCCTGCTCGCCGCCGCCTTCGCCGGCGCCGCCCTGGGCATCCGTCGCCTCGTCCGGAGTGCCAGCGCGACCCGCTGATCACGCCGCACCACCGCAGTGGTGCTCCGGATGGTGAGCGAGGAGGGCCCCGCCTCGGCGGGGCCCTCCTCTCGCGTGCGCCGCCGATCCCCTGCGCCGAACCCGCGCCCGCCGTGTGCGACCATCGCCTGATGCGATCCAGACCTCCCCGCACGGCCGCCGCGACGTCGCTGGTGCTCGCCCTCGCTCTCGTCGTCACCGGCTGCACTGACGGTGGCCGTGGCGAGGACCAGGTCATCGGCGACCGCAAGGAGACGACGACCTCCACGCTCGGTGCCGCTGAGGGAGAGGCCGGCGGGGGGACGACGACCGCACCGCCCGCCACCGCGGCAGCGGCCCCGTTCGAGGGGACGGAGGACCCGACGGCGGTGCCCTCCACCGACCCCACCGCCGACCGGGTCCTCCTCGACGACCTGCGGGTCGGCCGCGAAGACGCCGTCGAGCGCGTCGTGTTCGAGTTCCGGGGCGACATCGGCCCCGGGTACGAGGTGCGCTACGTGGACCGGCCGGTGCGCGAGGCGGGGTCCGGCGACGAGATCCGGGTCGAGGGCGACGGCCTCCTCGAGATCGCGTTCAGCCCTGCCTCGACGGTCGCGTTCACGCCGGACGGCGACTTCGAGGAGACCTACACCGGCCCCGATCGCGTCGACGGCACTGGCGGCACCGTCGCCGAGGTCGTGCGCATCGGCGACTTCGAGGCCCGACTCGAGTGGGTCATCGGTCTCACGGAGCGCGTCCCCTACCGCGTCCTGGTCCTCGATACTCCGCTGCGGGTGGTCGTGGAGCTCGCACCCCGGCCCTGACGGTCGGAGCCCCTTAGACGAGGGTGGCGTAGAGCTCGAGGTAGCGCTCGGCGAGGTGGTCCATCGAGAGCTCGTCGGCACGCGCCTCGCCGGCCGCCACGAGGGCGCCGGCCAGGTCGGGCTCGGTGAGCACCCGCCGGAGGGCGACCGCGAGGGCGCTGGCGTCACCGGGCGGGACCAGAACCCCCTCGCGGCCGGGTCGGGCCACGTTCGCGTAGCCCGCCAGCTCGCTGGCGACGATGGGCGTCCCCGCGGCCATGGCCTCGAGCAGCACGACCCCGAACGACTCGCCGTGCAACGACGGCGCACAGAACACGTCGGCACCGCAGAGCCTCGCCGCCTTCTCCTCGTCGTCGATGCGCCCGAGCCACTCGACGCGCTCGTCACCCGCCACCGCCGCCTTGAGGCGATCCGTGTCGGGCCCGTCGCTGGCGACCCACACCCGCAAGTCGGCCGGCAGGTCCGGCAGGGCCTCGAGGAGGACGGCCAGGCCCTTGCGCTCCTCGTGACGCCCGAGGAAGAGGATCGTCGGCGCGACGGTGGGCGTGGGGGTGGCCTTGGCGAAGGGTTCGAGCTCGATCCCGTTGAAGACCTGGGTGTACTCGCCGCCGAGGTAGCGGCCGGCGAGGAGGCGTGCGTCGTCGGAGACGGCGCAGCGCAGGTCGAGGCGGTTCGCCAGCCAGCGCAGCGGCGGCCCCGCCCAGCGGTAGGCGGCGCTCACACCCGCGGCGTGGAAGGTGCCGACAAGGGGGGCGCTGGCCATCACCGCCGAGGTGAGGCACGGTCCGGGCACCAGCGGCTCGTGCAGGTGGACCACGTCGAAGTCCTCGTCGCGCAGGGCCCGGATCGTGCGCAGCGCACACGGCAGGTCGGGGGCGATGGGTGCCACCGAGCCGTTGGCCGCCAGCGGCACGCTGCGGCCCAGGGGGGTCACGCCCGCCTCGGGGGGAGGACCGTCGCACGGGCCGAGGACCCGCACCTCGTGACCGTGGCCGCGCAGCGCACGCGCCAAGCCGAGGACCTGACCCTGGACACCGCCCGGGAGGCTCAGGCTGTAGGGGCAGACGAGGGCGAGGCGCACGTCGCGAGGCTACGGCCATCGTCCGGGTGTGTCAGACGCGCCTCGCCGCCACCGGCCTGACGGGTCAGTCCAGGCGCTCGACCATCGCGTCGGGCAGCTCTCAGGTGGCGACGGCCTCCGCCGAGGCGAGCAGCTCGGCGAGGGCGGGGCCGATCTCATCGGGATCCCAGCGGGCACCCTTGTCGACGCCGGCGCCGCGGGCCCAGCCGTCGGCCAGCGCGATGCGTCCCCCGCCCACCAGGAACACCCGCCCGGTCACGCCTGCCGACTCGGCGCTGGACAACCAGGTGACCAGCGGGGCGACGTTGTCGGGTGAGCGCGGGTCCCACTCGCCCTCCGGCGGTGCTGCAGCACCACCGAGGTTCTCGGTCATGCGGGTGCGGGCTCCGGGGGCGATGGCGTTGACCCGCACCCCGAACCGGCCCAGCTCCTTGGATGCGATGATCGACATGGTGGCGATGCCCGACTTGGCGGCGCCGTAGTTGGACTGTCCCGGGTTGGCGAACAGGCCGGAGGTCGACGAGGTGTTGACGACGCACGCGTCGACGGTGGCGCCGGCCTTGGCCTGGGCCCGCCAGTGCTCGGCGGCCCAGCGCAACGGCGCGAACGTCCCCTTGAGGTGGACGCGGATCACGTCGTCCCACTCGGCCTCGGTCATGTTGAACAGCATGCGGTCACGCAGGATGCCGGCGTTGTTGACGAGGGCGTCGAGACCGCCGAGCTCGTCGATGGCGGTGTGGACGAGTCGGCGAGCTCCCTCCCAGTCGGAGACGTCGTCGGTGTTCGCCACCGCCCGCCCGCCGGCGGCGACGATCTCGTCGACCACCTGCTGGGCCGGACCGGCATCCATGCCCGTGCCGTCGACGCCGCCGCCGATGTCGTTGACCACCACCGCGGCTCCCTGGCGGGCCAGCTCGAGGGCGTGGCCCCGGCCGATGCCGCGTCCCGCACCGGTGACGATGGCCACCCGTCCCTCACAGATCCTGCTCACGGTCGCACCTCTCACTCTCGGTCGCTGGGCCAGTTCGGCTGGAAGACGTGCCACTGCTCGGGGGCGCCGCGGATGAGGTCGGCCAGCTCGTCGGCGAGCACCTGGGTGATGCGGGCGACGTCGTCTCGCAGCGATCCCCGCCGGGTGCAGTCGATCGGTGGTCGGACCACTCCCCGGTGGTGGTCCTCGCCCACGTGGTACACGGTGGTCGGCAGCAGCGCGGCACCGGTGCGGATGGCGATCGTGGCGGGTCCCGCGGGCAGGGTGGTCCGCTCGCCGAAGAACTCGACCTCCACCCCCCCACCGGCGATGTCGCGGTCGCTGAGCAGCGCCACGTAGCCGTTGGCCCGCAGCGTCCGCATCACCGCGGTCGAGGCGCTCAGGCCGAGGGGGACGACCTCCATGCCGAGGCCTTGACGCAGGTCGGCGAACCACTCCAGCAGCTCTGGCGGATCGAGCGGCTCGACCACCACGGTGAGCGGGTAGCCGTTGCGAGCCAGCCAGGCACCGCCGTAGTCCCAGCTGCCGAGGTGGGGAAGGGCAAGGATCGCCCCGTTGCCCGCCGCCTTGGCCGCCTCGAGGTGCTCGAGGCCCTCGGCGGTCATGGCAGAGTCGATCTCCTCGCCGGACATCGCCGGCACCCGGAACGACTCCACCCAGTAGCGGGCATAGGAGTCGAAGGCCCGCTGCACCTCCCGCCGGAGCTCGGCGCCCTCCATCGGACGCCCGTGGACCCGCTGCAGGTGGCGCTCCACCATCCGCCGGCGGCCGGTGGCGGCCCGGTACATGACGGTGGCCAGCACCCGGCGCATCGGGGGCAACAGCGGTCGGGGGATCGCCCGGGCGACGACCGAGCCCGCCCGGTAGCCGTTGAACGCGAGCCGCTGGCCGATCGAGGGGGACGATCGGCGTCCCGCGGGGTCCCCGTCCTCGCGGGAGGAGCCAGGCAACGGCAGGGTCAGCGCCGGCGGTGCTGGGCCCGGCGACGCCACGCCTGGGCCGTCGGCCGGGCGATCCGGCGACGAGACCGCCAACGGTCCGTCATGGGCGAGGGCGCCGGTGCGCTGGCCTGGCGCCACACCTTGGCGAAGCGCTGCACGGCGGTGAGGAGGGTGAGGACCAACATGAGCACCAGCACCGGCACGAGCAGGGAGTCGAAGAGGAGACCGATCCCGAGGACCACGAGGCGCTCGGCCCGCTCCATGATCCCGCCCCGGGCGTCGAACCCGAGCGCCTCGGCCTTGGCCCGCTCGTAGGAGATCAGCATGGAGGCGGCGAGGACGGCGAAGGGCAGCAGCACGATGTGGCTGCCGTGGGTGCTCGCCAGGTACCACGCCACGCCGCCGAGCAGGAGGGCGTCGGTGACCCGGTCGGCCACGGAGTCGAAGAAGGCGCCCCGGGGGGAGGCGGTGCCCGAGGCCTTGGCCACGGCGCCGTCGAGGGCGTCGGGGATGGCGGTCAGCACCAGCAAGAGGACCCCGGCCCGCAGCGCCCCGCTGCCGATGGCGACGGCCGCGGCGACGGCCATGACGATGCCGGTGAGGGTCAGGTGGTCGGCGGTGATCCCGGTGCGGCGCAGGTTCGAGCCCACGGGGCGCATCCGGCGCTCGATGTCTGTCCGCCAACGGCCGTCGAGCATCTCGGGTCCTCCCCGCGGTGGCGGGCATGGAAAGCGATGGGGCGACCGATCGGCACGCCGGACAAAACGGTACCAGCCGATGACCCCGACACCTCAGATGGCGACCTCGGTAGCCTCGGTCACGTGACCTTGCCCGGACGGACCCCGGGGGGCGAGCTCGGCGCCCCCTACGACACGATGCAGCCCCCCGACGCCGCGGTGGCGCTGCGCTCGCTGCCACGACGGTGGCGAACGGCTCTCCGGCTCGACGACGAGGATCTCGCCACCAGGCAGCCCGACGCCGGCACGTGGTCGGCGCTCGAGCATGCCGCCCACGTCCGTGGCGCCCTCGAGCGTGCCGCACGCCAGCTGCGCAGCGTGCGGGGCGGAGGCCAGCCGGAGCTCATGGGAGCCGGCCGCGCCGAGGAGCCGTGGCAGGGCCACGACCCCGCCGAGGGGCTCGCCGCCGTCCTCTACGGCCTCACCGCCGCCGCCGAGGCCGCCGCCGCCGAGGTCGAGGCCGCCCCCGGTTCGGCATGGGTCCGCACCGGGACCCTCGACGGCCACACCGTCGACCTGCTGTGGCTCGCCCGCCACGCCGTCAGCGAAGGTGTCGAGCACCTGACCGCCGCCGAGTCGGCCCTCGCCGCCGCCCGGGCCGCCGCCAACAGGTCGCGCGGCGCCTAGGTCCTAGTCGCCCCGCAGGGCTTCCCAGTCCTCGGGGTTCTCCTCCACGAAGTGCTCCACGACGCGGCCGTCGACGCCGTCGACGAGCACCAGCCCGCGCTGGGTGGGCGGGTCCTCGGCGGAGTAGAGGAGGATCCGCCAGGTGGGCCGGCTGCGGAGACCTCGCCACCCCAGCGACGCCGAGGCATGTCCGACCGGGAAGCCCACCTGCCTGGTCGCGGCCACGAGGGCGTCGGTCTCGTCGGCACCGAGCGGCCAGCCAGCGGCGATGCAGTAGGCGCCGAACACCACGAGGCCGACCCCCACGACCAGGAGGCCCTCGTTGACGAGGACGGCGTCGTCGCCCGAGACCGCCCACAGGATGATGAGGCCGAGCCCCACCACCACGTAGATGGCGCCGGGGATGCGGCGACGGGAGTTGTCGGGGAACGAGTAGGGCCCGACGTAGCCGGCGGCGTCGAGGTCGTCGGGCAGGACGTCGACGGCGTCGTCGTCGGTCCCGGAGGTCTGGGGGTCGTCGGCCATCACCACGAGGCTACGACGGCCCGATGCCGCGCGACGAAGCGGCTACGGCCGGGCCGGCCAGACGGCGCGGAGGCGCTCGCCCGAGGTGGGCAGGGACTCCGGGAGGACCCGGGCCTCGGCGACCGACGTCATGAAGTTCGTGTCGCCGGACCACCGCGGCAGCACGTGGAGGTGCAGGTGGCCGGGGACGCCCGCGCCGGCCGCCCGACCCAGGTTTGCGCCGACGTTGACCCCCTCCGGCCGGTAGGCGGCCTTGAGGGCCACCACCGCCGCCCGCACGGCGTCCCACAGCTCGACCGACTCCTCGGGGTCGAGGTCCTCGAGCTCGCCGACGTGGCGGGTCGGCATCACCATCAGGTGCCCGCTGGTGTAGGGGAAGGCGTTGAGGACGGCCACCGTGCGCGCCCCGCGCCAGAGGGCGGCCTCGCCCTCGCCGTCACCTGCGCCGGCCACCCGACAGAGCACGCAGGCATCACCGCCGGGCGAGGTCTCGGCACCCGTGGAGGTCACGTACTCGTTGCGCCAGCCCGCCCACAGCCGCTCCATCGTCACCCCACCATCGTCGCGCGCCCGCCCGGACGTGGCCGCGGCCTCGCTCAAACGCACGACCCGCGCTGACTAGGAGATCGTGTGGGCGATGACGTCGGCCTCGAGGCGGTGCACGAAGTCGTCGACGGTGACGCCGCGTTCAGGGGCGTCACCGCCGCGGGCGTTGACGCCCACCGTGCCGTGCTCGACATCGTCGTCGCCAACCACCAGCACGTAGGGAAGCTTCTCGAGCTTCGCCCGGCGGATGCGCCCGCCGAGCGGCTCGTTGGCCTCGACCACGTCGGCCCGGAAGCCACCGGCGCGGAGCCGGTCGGTGATGCGCACGGCGTAGGGACCGTGGTCGTCCCGCACAGGCAGCACCCGCACCTGCACCGGTGCCAGCCACGTGGGGAACGCCCCCGCGTAGTGCTCGGTGAGGATGCCGAAGAAACGCTCGATCGAGCCGAACAGGGCGCGGTGGATCATGATCGGCACCTTGCGCGTGCCGTCCGAGGCGGAGTACTCGATGCCGAAGCGCTGCGGGGTCTGGAAGTCGAGCTGGATGGTCGACAGCTGCCAGGTCCGGCCGATGGCGTCACGAGCCTGCACGGAGAGCTTCGGGCCGTAGAACGCGCCACCACCCTCATCGAGGACGGTCTCGAGGCCCATGGCCGTCGCCGCCACGCGCAGGGTCTCGGTGGCCTCGTCCCACTCCTCGTCGGTGCCGACCGCCTTCCCCTCGGGCTTGGTCGACAGCTCGAGGTAGAAGTCGCTGAGTCCGTAGTCGCGGAGCAGGTTCAGGACGAAGGTGAGCAGGCTCGTCAGCTCCGCTGACATCTGCTCCTTGGTGCAGTAGATGTGGGCGTCGTCCATGGTGAGGCCCCGCACCCGTGTCAGACCGTGCACCACGCCGGACTTCTCGAACCGATAGACGGTGCCGAACTCGAACAGCCGGAGCGGCAGCTCGCGGTACGAGCGTCCCCGCGCCCTGAAGATCAGGGTGTGGAACGGGCAGTTCATCGGCTTCAGGTAGTAGTTGGAGCCCTCCATCTCCATCGGCGGGTACATGCCGTCGGCGAACCACTCCAGGTGACCGGAGGTCTCGAAGAGCTCGGCCTTGGTGATGTGGGGGGTGTTGACGAACTCGTAGCCGGCCTGCTCGTGGCGCTGTCGGGAGTAGTCCTCCATGAGCCTGCGCACCGTGCCGCCCTTGGGGTGGAAGACGGCAAGACCGCTGCCGATCTCGTCGGGGAACGAGAAGAGATCGAGCTCGGCACCGAGCTTGCGGTGATCTCGCCGCTCCGCCTCCTCGAGCATCGTGAGGTGGTCGTCGAGGTCCTTCTTCTTGGCCCACGCCGTGCCATAGATCCGCTGGAGCATCGGGTTGCGCTCGTCGCCACGCCAGTAGGCGCCGGCGATCCGCATGAGCTTGAAGTGCCCGAGCCGGCTCGTGTCGGGCACGTGCGGCCCCCGGCAGAGGTCGATGAAGCTCGGTGGGTTGGCGTAGGTGCGCACCACGCCCGCCTCGGTGGCCGACGTGGGGTCCTCGGCGGCACCGTCGATGATCTGGATCTTGTAGGGGTGGTCCTTGAAGACCACGCGCGCCTCGTCGGACGGGATCTCGTCGCGGACGAAGGGCTGGGCCTCGGCGATGATCTCCCGCATGCGGGCGTCGATGCGCTCGAGGTCGTCGGGGCTGAACGTGGCCCCGCCGGGGAGCTCGAAGTCGTAGTAGAAGCCGTGCTCGACGGGTGGTCCGATGCCGAAGGTCGCCCCCGGGAAGAGGTCGAGCACCGCTTGGGCCAGCACGTGGGCCGTCGAGTGGCGGATGGTGAACAGCCCGCGCTCGGAGGCGTCGGTCACGATGGCCACCGTCGCCCCGTCGTGCAGCGGGGTCACGAGGTCGCGCTCCTCGCCGTCGATCTCGGCGATCACCGCCGCCTTGGCCAGTCCCCGGCCGATCGAGGCAGCCAGGTCGCCCGCGGTCGAGCCCTCCGGAAGGGGTCGCTCGGAACCGTCGGGGAGGGTGATGGTGATCTCAGCCATGTCCGGGCGATGGTACCGGGGCCCCATCGGTGGCCCGAACCCGTATCCGCCGCTCAGATCTCGATGCCGAGGAGGGCGGCTGCCTCGCTGACACCACGACCCGAGGACACGGCGGCGTCGACCGCGGCCAGGGCGCGGGGGGTGTCGAGGTCGTCGTCGAGGGCGGCGCGCACGTCGTCGAGGGCGCCGTCACCCGGTCCGCTCCCCCGCCACGCATCGAGCCGGGTGGTGGCCGCCGGCATGAGCTCGTCGGTCCAGTCCCAGTCGTGGCGGTAGTGCTTGGCGGCGATCGCGAGGCGGATGGCGGAAGGGTCCCAGTCCTTGCGCAGCTCGCTGATGAAGACGAGGTTGCCCTTCGACTTCGACATCTTCTCGCCGTCGAGGCGCACCATCGGCGTGTGGACCCAGTGGCGCACGAAGGGCTCACCGGTGGCGGCCTCCGACTGGGCGGCCTCGCACTCGTGATGGGGGAAGATGAGGTCGGTGCCGCCGCCGTGGAGGTCGATGGTCGTGCCCAGGTCCCGCAGGGCGAGGGCGGAGCACTCGACGTGCCAGCCCGGCCGGCCCGGACCCCACAGCGACTCCCACGCCGGCTCGTCGTCGGTGGAGGGCTGCCAGAGCACGAAGTCCAGGGGGTTGCGCTTGTTCGGGTCGTCGATGTTGCCTCCGCGCTCGGCCGCACAGGCGAGCATGGTGGCCTCGTCGTAGTGGCTCACCTGGCCGAACCGTGGGGCTGTGGAGACGTCGAAGTAGACGGCTCCACCGGCCTCGTAGGCATGTCCCCGCTCGAGCACCATGCCGATGAAGCCCCGGATGTCGGCGATGGCCGAGGTGGCGCGGGGCTCGCTCCACGCCGGGAGCATCCCGAGGGCAGCCATGTCGTCCTGGAAGCGGGCCGTCTCGGCCGCCGCCAGGTCGAGGTAGTGGACACCGAGCTCGCGGGCCTTGTCGAGCAGGGGGTCGTCGACATCGGTGATGTTGCGCACGCAGCGGGTCTCGTGGCCGAGGTCGCGCAGACGCCGCTGCAGCACGTCGTAGACGACGTAGGTGGCGGCGTGGCCCACGTGGGTGGCGTCGTAGGGCGTGATGCCGCACGTGTACATGAGGACGAGCGGGCCCGCCTCGAAGGCCACCACGTCCTGGCGGGACGTGTCGAAGATCCGCGGGCCCACGGAGGTCAGGCCCCGCCGTCCCCGCCGCCGTGGTCGGTGTCGGGGTCAACGACGCCGACGGGCGCGTCGGCGTCGGCGATGCCGGTGAGCTTGACCGCCACCCGGGTCTTGTAGCGGACGTTGAGCTGGAGGAGCACCGCGGTGAACGCCTCGATGGGTGTGGCGTTGGAGAGCTCGCCGGCGTCGAGCGGGCGGCAGCCCGGGATGCGCCGGACGATGTCGGCGGTGACCTCGATGGCGTGCTTGTGGTCGGAGCAGATGAGCACGTCGGAGTCGAGGGGGTGGTCGAGCATCCCGAGCTCCTTGGCCGGCAAGTGGTGCATGGCGGCCGACACCATGGCGTCGGGCACGGCGGCCTGGACGCTGGCGGCCACCGAGCCGCGGGGCGGGACGAGGGGCTGGAACTCCCCCGCCACCCGGGCCAGGGCGTTGGCCATGGAGATGACCACCTTGCCCTCGAGCTGCTTGCGAACGGAGAGCGCCGTCTCGGCGGCGCCGTCCCAGGGTGTGGCGATGACCACCACGTCGGCCGCGGCGGCCTCGGGGTTCTCGGCGGCGCCGATGGCGAGGTTCCGGTCCGGCCACCGCTCGACGAGCTTGTCGCGCACCTCCATGGCGCGGTACCTCGACCGCGACCCGATCACGACGTCGAAGCCCACCGACGCCAACCTGGCCGCGAGCGCCCGCCCAGCGGGGCCCGTCCCTCCCAGCAAACCGATCTGCACGGCGGTCACCCTACGGGACCGCCCGCACGTCCCCCGAACCGGCGGGTCGCGGCGGCCCCGGCGGACACCGTCCCGGCGGGCACGTAACGTCACGTGCTCGCGAGGAGGTCGGAGGGACCGTGGGACTGCTCAGCGGCAAGAACGTGCTCATCACCGGCGTGCTCACCGACGCCTCACTGGCGTTCGGTGTGGCGGCCAAAGCCCAGGGCGAGGGGGCCGACGTGGTCCTCACCGGTGCCGGGCGAGGGTTGTCGCTCACCAAGCGGACAGCCCGCAAGCTCGACCAGGAGCCCCCCGTGCTCGAGCTGGACGTCACCGACACCGCCCAGCTCGAGGCACTGGCGCCGGCGCTGCGCGAGCACGGCTGGGACCGGGTCGACGGCGTGCTCCACGCCATCGGCTTCGCCCCGGCCACCTGCCTGGGCGAGGGCATGTTCGCCGCCGGCTGGGACGACGTCTCCGTGGCGCTGAACGTCAGCGCGTACTCCTACAAGGCGCTGGCCGAGGCGGTCCTGCCCCTCATGGACGACGGTGGGAGCATCGTCGGGCTCACCTTCGACGCCACCGTGGCGTGGCCCGCCTACGACTGGATGGGCGTGGCCAAGGCCGCACTCGAGTCCGCCAACCGCTACCTCGCCCGCGACCTCGGTGAACGCGGCATCCGGGTGAACCTCGTGGCCGCCGGCCCGATCAAGACCATGGCGGCCAAGTCGATCCCCGGCTTCGCCCGCTTCGAGGACGTCTGGTCGGAGCGCGCCCCGCTCGGCTGGGACGTGACCGACGCCGAGCCGGTGGCCCGAGCCACCGTGGCCCTGCTGTCCGACTGGTTCCCCGCCACCACCGGCGAGATCCTCCACGTCGACGGCGGCTACCACGCCATCGGGGCGTAGCGGGGCCCGTCACCGAGCGGGGCTCACGGGACCCGTCGCCGACGGGTCCTCCCGCCCTCCGCAGGCTCCGGGCGGGTCCCCCCATCGGCGCCACCCGCTCGCTTCCAGTTGAGCAGACTCGCTGTTCGACCCGTCAGCCTCAGTCTGAATAGGTGGGGTTGGCGACGGTGAGCTTGTCGGCGACCGTCGCCCGGACAGCGGCGGCGACCTCGTCGTAGCGGTCGTCGAGCGCACCGCTGCGGATGGCGGCAGCCAGCTCCGCCTCGTCGGCCACCCCGAGGGCGGCCAGGCGGTCGGCGTGGGCCGCCTCCTGCCCGGCGCCGAGGGCCAGCTCGCGCTCGACCTGGGCCAGGACCTTCGCCGCCACCCGGGCGTGGAAGCGGACCCGCCCCTCCGTGGCTGCCATCACGTCGCCCTCGATGAACTCGCGGACGGCCTCGACCAGCTCGGCTGCCGTGGGGATGTCGTGCGGGGCGCTCACGGCAGCAGGAGGAGCAGGTCGTGCTCCACCTCGCACACCCGACGGCCGATCGCCGCCAGCTCGACGGACCGGACGGCCCCCGAGCGGTGGGTGGCGGCCTGCACGATGCACATGATCCCCCACTTCAGGGTCCCGAGGGCCTCCCACCAGGCCAGGGCACCACGGTCGACGGTGGTACCGCTCGCCGTCTCGTAGGCCTCGACCAGATCGTCGACGGTGCCGAAGCCCCCGACGCGCGGCTCGGCCCCGAAGCGCCACGAACGCACGCACAACCAGCCGAGGTCCTCCACCGGGTCACCGAGGTGGGCCAGCTCCCAGTCGAGGACGGCACGCAGCCCGTCGGGACCGATCATCAGGTTCCCGTTGCGGAAGTCCCCGTGCACCACGGTGGTGCGGGCCGACGGTGGCCGGTTGGCCTCCAGCCAGCGGAATCCGAGCTCGAACGCCGGGTGCGGCTCGCCGAGCTCGTCGAGCAGGTCGCGGTATTGCGACAGCTGCTCGGGCTGGTCGAGGCCGGCGACGTCGTCGAGCGGGATGGCATGGATGCCTGCGAGCGCCGTGCCGCACTGGGGCGCCAGCCGTGGCCGTGCCTCGGCGTAGTCGTCGTCGCGGAGGATCCGCCGCGGGATGGTCTCCCCCTCGAGGCGGGCGACCACCACCCAGGCGTGCCCAAGTCCGGTGGCCTCGAGGTGGTCGGCGTCGGTGGCCACGACCTCGGGCGCCGGGACACCGCGCTGACCCGCCGCCCGCAGCAGCGCCGCCTCGGTGGCCATCCCCGCCTTGCGCACCCCGCCGGCGCGCTCACGCTGGAGGATCAGGGGCCGGGAGCCCCCGCCGTCGACGGCATCGAACGCCCACGTCTCCCGGGAGGCACCTCCGGAGAGGCGCACCAGGCCCTCGACCCGCTCGGCGCCCACCACCTCGGCCAGCGCCCGCCCCAGCTCGTCGTCCCTCTCCCCCATCGCCGACTTCCTAGCACCAGCCATCCCCCAGCCCCATCCCGAGATGTGCACCCCAGACGTCGTCTCCCGACATCCAGCGC